>CALWOS010000110.1 GCA_944383185.1 uncultured Oscillospiraceae bacterium | reverse complement strand
CACCAACTGCGAGCCCAGCGCAGCGGGTCGCAGTTGGAAAGGAGGAGCAAGGGAGCGGGCGGATGACGTCTTTTTTGCCGCAGGCATAAAAAGGCGTCGGAGCAAAGCGGACTTTGCTCCGACGTGGAGCTGGTAATGTGACTCGAACACACGACCTGCTGATTACGAATCAGCTGCTCTACCGGCTGAGCTATACCAGCGCGCCCGGCCCCACTTGGAGCCGCAGCTTTAATATTATATCGGATAGCACCTCGTTTGTCAATCCGATTTTCCGCTTTTTCGAGGAACCACCCTTCTCTTCCGCCTAGTATATTACAAATAGTTGAATTGCAGGAAAAAGGTGCAAACTTGTATGATTCCGGTACGGGATGAGTTTCCCTGACCGTGCCCTGTCAAGGGCTATTTTCCCGGCTTTTGACAAATTTTCTCCGGGCATTCTTGTAGTATTTTTCCATTGACAGGAGCCGGTTCCGTTTGCTCTCTGAAAAAAATAATTGACATAATTTCTCTATCCAAGCTCCTTATCAAAGAGTTATCAACACTTTCCACAGGTTTTTCCACAGCCTATTTTGCCTGTGTTTTCAGGGGAAAGCGTGATTTCCCCACAAGATATGCGAAGTCGCAAATGCATTTCGCCTATTTTTTCATAATGAAAATAAATTTACATAAATAATACGCACATCCATTTCTGCAAGGTTCGCGGCGCGCATTTCTCATTCGTCCAGCTCTCCGCTGTCGGCCAGGGAGACAAAGTCATCACCCGCAATGATCAGATGGTCCAGCAGGCGGATATTCACCGCCTCCAGGGCGATTTTCAGCTGGCGGGTAGTGGCCAGATCGTCGGCAGAGGGCAGGGCCACATAGCTGGTGTGGTTGTGGGCCAGGACAACCCCCGCCGCCCGGCGGGAGAGGGCGGTTTCCACCAGGGCGCGGACGCTCACATTGGCACAGTCCGCCTCGCCCCGGGCCATGCACTTGCAGCACAGCACCCGGCGCCGGCTGTCCAGGCACATGAGGTAGACCTGTTCCTCCCGGGCATAGCGGAAAAAAGGCATCAGGCAGTGCCCCGCCTGTTCGGCGGTGAGGATCTGCCGGCGGGTCTCGTGCTTCCGAATCTGATAGCGCCGGTCAATCTGCGGGATCAGGAGCAGGAGCGTGGCGGTGTTGCGCCCCACGCCGGGCACTTGGCACAGCTCCTCCGCCGAAGCCTCCAGGAGATTGTCCAAGCTGCCGAAATGGTCCAGCAGCGCATGGGCCAGGGGATTGACGTCCTGCCGGGGCAGGGCGTAAAAAAGCAGCAGCTCCAGCAGCTGGTGATCCTCAAACTGCTCCGCCCCATGCTCCCGGAAGCGGGCTTTCATCCGTTCCCGGTGTCCGTCGTGGATCCCCATTCTTTTTCCCCCCGGCTGTCTCTTTTTAAGAATATTTTACTCCACCACCGGCCCCTTTGCAAGCCTTTGCCTCGCGCCGGGAGCTGTGCGGCAATTTTCGTTGCGGAAACTATGCTTTTATGTTACAATGTTTTGGTTAAAACTAGATTGTGACCTTTTCCCCGGTCAGGAGGTATCCCATGAAGCGACTCCTGGGCTACGGCCTGGAATTCATCAAGCGGGCGGACATGGTACTTTTTGCCCTGTGCCTCACCTGCTCCATCTTCGGCCTGGTGGTTATCAGCTCCGCCACCGCCTCATACAATACCAACCGCTATGTCCTGGTGCAAGGTTTTTCCCTTATCATCGGCATCGGCCTTTTCGTGCTGCTGACGATCATTGACATCGACATCATCGCGGATCAGTGGCTGATCCTCTTTGCCTTTGAAATCGGCCTGCTGCTGATCCTGGCGGTGTTCGGCACCGGCATGGAGGAAAGCGGCAACAAGGCCTGGCTGCGCTTTCTCGGCATCGGCATCCAACCCACGGAGATCGTCAAGGTCATCTTCGTGGTGCTCCTGTCCAAGCACGCCACGTTCCTCAAAAACTACCGGAACATTTCCGCCCCCCTCTCCGTGATCCAGCTGGCGGCCCACTTCGGCATTCTGTTTTTGATGATCGTGGTGATCTCCGAGGACCTGGGCAGCGCCCTTATCTTTCTGGCTATCTTCCTGGTGATCCTCTTTGCCGCCGGCGTAAAGCTCTACTGGTTCCTCCTGGGGCTGGCCGCCGTGGCGGCGCTGACGCCCCTGGCGTGGAATTACGTCCTCTCGGACTACCAGAAAGACCGTATCTTGGGACCCTATCTGCCGGATATCATTGACCCCACCAATACCGGCATCAACTTCCAGCCCTATCAAAGCAAGATCGCCCTGGCCAGCGGCCAGCTCACGGGAACCGGCCTCTATCAGGGCACCCAAAGCCAATCCAGCTCCCTGCCCCAGAAGCACACGGACTTCATCTTCGCTGTGATCGGAGAGGAGTTGGGGATGATCGGCTGCATTGTGGTCATCGCCCTGTTGGTGGCCATCATGGTGCGCTGCGTCTACATCGGCCTCAAAAGCCGGAACACCATGAACATGCTGATCTGTTTTGGTATGGCGGGCTTCCTCTTTTTCCAGACCTTTGAAAATATCGGCATGTGCATCGGCATCGCCCCGGTCATCGGCCTCACCCTTCCTTTTTTCAGTTATGGCGGTTCTTCCCTGTTCGCCACCTTCGCCGCCATGGGCATCGTCTCGGGCATCCGGTTCCGGCCCAGCCCAGAGCGTTTCCACTCCCGGACATAAAGGGAAAAAACACGAAATGCCGCTGCGAAAGCTCGCAGCGGCATTTTCATTTGTCCTGTTCCACATCCGAGACGATGATGCCGTAACGGCCGTTTTCCTCGGTGGTCTCCACAGTCCGCAACCCCGCGTCCACAATGGCGCACTGTCCGCCAGCCTTGGCAGCTGTGAACCACGCAAGGCCCCCGATCCGGCAGGCCGGGTCCGTCTGGGCGGAGACGCAGTTGCCCAGAGAGTAATACACCAGCGTTTCGTTCCCATTTTTCCCGGTCACCCACTCCCAGGGCTGGAGCACGTGGGGATGGGTGCCCACCACCACGTCCGCCCCCCAATCGGCAAAGTTCTGGGCCCAGCGGCGCTGGTCCCCGTCTGGCTCCGGAGCGTACTCCGTGCCCCAGTGGGCAAAGACCACCACTAAGTCCGCCGCCTCCCGGGCCTCCTCCAGGGCCAGGCGCACCTGTCCCTCGTCATCCAGGGTATGGAGGACATAGGGCGTATCCTCCGGCAGCCGGTGGCCGTTGGTGGAGGCGGTAAAGCCCAGGAAGGCCCAGCGGATCCCCTGTTCCTCCAACAGGACGTAGGGCACAAAGCTTTCCTCCGTTGTGGGCTGGATGCCGGGGGTGAGGATATCCCGCCCGGCGAAAAACGCCGCCGTGCGGTCTATGGCCGCGGCGCCGAAATCCAGGGCGTGGTTCCCGGCGCAGCTCACCAGGTCAAAGCCCGCTTCCGCCAGGGCCTCCCCAACCTGGATGGGGGTACCGATCAGAGGGTAGGAGGCGTATTCCTCCGGCGCCTCCACAAAGAGCCCCTCCTGCTGGATGGCCGTCACATCATAGGCGCGCAGGGCCGCCGCCAGGTCCTCATAGAGGGGGGAAAAATCCCCATCCCAGTGGCGGAACGCGTAGGAATAGATCTGCCGGTGGATCAGGTTGTCGCCCACCGCGGCAAAGGAGACTTCCTCCGCCAGGGGAATATTGGTAAGGCCCCAGGTGCGCCAGTCCCAGGCCGTGACCGCTCCTTCCCGGTCCGTGAGCACCAGGCGCTGTACAGGATGGAACCGCCAGGAGACCACCTCCCGGCCCAGGTCCGAGGCCATCCAGCGGGGGACCATGGTCTCCCCGTCCCAGGCGTAGATGAAAATGTGCTGGGACCAGCCCTCGTCATTTTCCTCCACCCAGAAGGGGCGGCTCTCCCCGTAATAGCCCCGGCGCCAGCACAGGAGCAACAGCTCCTTTGCCCCGTCCCGGTTGATGTCGCACCACAGGAAGGACTGCACCCGGATCCCCGGGGCCGTCTCCCAGGCCGTTTCGCCCCCGGAGAGGGCCCGCAGCTCCCTGTCCTCCAGAACGATGGCCTCCGGCTCCTCCGGTGCACCGCCGGTTATCGCCCCCGCCTCCCAGGAAATACACCCTGGGAGAAACGCCCCGGAGCGGGCCGCCGCGGCAAAGCCGGCGGCGAGAAGGCACGCCGCGGCCAAAAGCAGGAGGCAGGTCCTCCGCTTCACTTCTGATACCAGTAGCTCTGGGTCCACCAGGGTTTCTCCACCTGGGCATCCCAGTTGTAGCTGCCGTCCGGCATGGCCCACTGGCCGATCATCTGCCGCCAGGCGGTGTCGGTGAGGCGGTCGCTGCTGGGGTGGGTGAACTGGTAGAAATCATACACCGTGCCGCGGGCCAGACGCAGCGTCCCGTCCACCGGCACCACCACCAGGATCTCCGCCGGGCGGCCTGTGGCCACCTGGAGAACCGTGCCGTTGGGGTCCGTGGCGATGTCCGTCACCAGGGAGGCGGGGATTTCGCTGGGATCCAGATAGTCCGACTCCGCCCTTTCCCGGACGGCCTCCTCCCAGAAGTGCTCCAGGGTGCCGCCGTAGGCCCGGATGAGCTCATACTCCGCGTCGCTGAGGGTCTCGCCGCGCAGCTCCTTCTCCGAAATGGTCACCAGCTGCTCCGCAAGCTCCGCCAGACGGGAGAGGTTCTCCCGGTCCGCGTCTCCCAGATAGCCCAGTTTTTCCAGGCCCTCCGCCGTCTGCCGGGCCAGGAGGGCAAAGCGGGCGTAAACCTCTGTCTCCGGGTCCACATAGCCCCGGTCGTCCCGGACTTCCTCCGGCCCGCCGCCCATCTCCGCCATGGCCTGCTTGGCGTAGAGCACCGTGTCGTGCTTGAGCTCGGTGTAGCTGCCGGCAAAGGTCTCCAGGCATTTGGTCTGCCAGGCGGTGCTGGTCATGTAGGAGGGATAGCCCTCCCCCTTGGGTTCCAGCACCGGCAGCAGGGTATAGAGCCAGCTGGAATAGAGGCTGGAGCTCCAGGAGGAAAGGGGCGCCTCCTCCACATAGCCGCGCACCAGCTCCATCTGCTCGAGATAGTTGGGGTATTCCATCTCCCCCTGGGCGCTGAGGAGATCCAGAGCGGTCTCGGAGCCCAGGGCCGCCGGCACGTCCAGGGTGTCCGGCAGCATGCGCCTCGTCCCGTCGGGCTGTTCCTCCACCGCCCGGTACATGAGCTGCTGGAAGATGGCCGCGTCGATGGTAAAGCGCTGGCCCATGAAGCGGAAGCCCTTCTGGTTTTCCAAAAGCTCCGCCTCGCCGCCCTCGGTATTCTCCGGCACGGGGACGGAGTTGATGGCCGGCGGGTCCATAGTCTCGATGATATCCAGGAACTCCTGATAGGCAGCTTCCCCCTCCGCCAGGGCGGAGACCTCGGGTATCCCGCCGTAGGCCGCCTCGATGGCAGGGGCGTACTCATAGTAGCCCAGATCGTCGCTGGCGCCCACGAAGAAGCTCGTCACGGTGTAGATGTTTTCCCAGCTCCCCCGGGCGTTGTCAAGAGCCAGGGTGATCAGCAGCGCGGCGCGGTTGAGCGTGTCGTTCGTCTGGGCGAAGTTCACCTGGCCGTACCACATCATGGCGCGGAAATAGGCCTCCAGCACCGGGTCCCCCTCATAGTAGCCCCGGGGGATGAACTGGCTATAGTCCAGATAGCCCTCCGTCATGGGGGACTGCCCGGCGCCCTGGGCGGCAGAGATCTGGGCAAGCTCCGTGTCCACCATGGCCGCGGCGTAGTCCGGCACGGTTGTGGCCGGATCCTGGAGCCGGGCTCCCACGGCAAAGAAAACCACGTTCCGCAGCGCAGCCGCCTCCCAGTCCGTACCCTGGAGGGCTTCGTATTGGGCCTGGGCGGTGTTGAGCATGCCCCGGCTCAGTGCCAGCAGGTCATCCGCCAGGTAGTTTTTCTCCGTGCGGTTGAGCAGAAGGCTGAAATAGAGATGGTAGGTGTGCATCAGGGAGTCCACCGTGATGAAGTTGGGAATCTGGTTGTAGCGGTTGCTCTCGTAGTACTCATAAAACTCATCGCTGTAGCCGGAGGACACCACGAACAGGTTCTCCTCCAAAAGGGCGAGCTGCTCTTCCGCAAGGTAGAACTGATCCAGGTTCATCACGTTGGCAAGGCCGCTTTCCACCTGATAGGCCGGCACGGCGGGGGTCTCCCGCTCCACGGCGCTCAGGCTGCTGAAGTCCAGCAGGCTCATGTGGGTCAGCGGCGCCGCCACAGGCTCGCCGGGTCCCTCTTCTCCCCCGCCCAGAAAACCGCAGCCGCCGCAGCCCAGGGCCAGCGCCGCCGCCAGCGCCCCGGCCAGGATACGCCGCCGGAGCCGCGCCTGTTTTCCATACTTCATTTTGACTCCTCCCGTTCCTAAAGAATCGTTCTATTTCCGCGCTCAAGCCCCCGCAGGGGAATACGCGGCACGATTTTTCAAATTATGTATTTCTCCTTTTCAAATTCTCCAAAGCGGACAAATTGTTCTCCAAAACCGTCCCAAGCGTTGGACAACGCTCCCATTCCGGGCAGCCGCCGCAGGTGGAAACGTCTTTTCCCAGGGCGCATTTCCGAATTTCACACAGCGTCTCGCAGAAGACCGTTTTCGCGCCCTTGGAACGGCAGCCCTCGCAGTGGATGTGCTCCGACAGAATCGGAGCGTGATTGAGTTCCGCCCACAGCTTCGCCGTTTTTTCCCGCAAGGCTTGGTCGTTGCGGACCGTGGCGATATAGGCATCGCATGTTTCACAGTCCAGCCCGCAGTATCCGATCTGGTCGTCCATTGGCCCCCACCTCCTGAAATATACGCGCCGCGCCGCAGATAAAACCCAGCCGGAAACGGCGGATTCCTGTGTTGATGGCATATGGCCGGCATCCGGCCCGGCGCGGCTTTGTCCTTGCCTCCAGTGTACCATGTATCCCGTGCCCCGTCCAGACGCAAAAATACCGCCAAGGCCCCCTTGCGGTAAGGGGGCCTTGGCGAAAAAGTCGATTGATGGCAAAGCCGGCACGGAAGCGCGCGGACACGTCCGCGCCCCCTCCTTGTGCCCACGCTGCGGCATCATGTACAGGTTTCCACCTTATCCATTCTTCCCGGCCAGACGGCACACCAGGAACGCCAGAGCGTCCGTCAGGACGATGGTGGGCCCCACCGGTGTGGAAAGAAGGATGGACACGAAAATCCCAACCGCCGCGCAGGCCACGGCCAGGGCCGCCGCCGTAAACGTCACGCCCCGGAAGCTCCGGCACAGCCCCATGGCCGAGAGGGCCGGGAACACCACCAGAGCGGAGATCAGCAGGGAACCCACCAACTCCAAGGCCAGCACGATGACCACCGCCGAGAGCACCGCCAGAAGCAGATTGTACGCCCCGGCCCGGATGCCCGTACCCCGGGCGAATTCCTCGTCAAAGGTCACCGCGAAAAGGCGGTGATAGCACAGGGCGAACACCCCCAGCACCGCCGCCGCCATCACGCCCGCCAGGGCCACATCCCCGGCGGTGAGGGTGAGGATGGAGGCAGAGCCAAAAAGAGTGCTGCACACGTCCCCGGCAATGTTGGAGCTCACCGGAAAAACATGGAGCAGCAGATAGCCCGCTGCCAGGGCCGCGGAGGACAGCATGGCGATGGCTGCGTCCCCCTGGATGCGGCTGCTGCGGCCCGTGCGGAGCAGCGCCACGGCGCTCAGGGCCGTTACCGGCAGCACCAGGGCCATGGGCGCCGCCAGGCGCAGCACCGTGGCCACCGCCAGGGCCCCGAAGGCCACGTGGGACAGCCCGTCCCCGATGAAGGAAAAGCGCTTGAGCACCAGCGGCACCCCCAGCAGCCCCGCGCACAGGGCCACCAGCACCCCCACGGCAAAGGCATAGCGCACAAAGGGGAAGGCCAGGTATTCCGCCAGCCGGGCATACAGCTCGCTCATTGGGCACGCCTCCCTTCCGGATGTTCTGTGAGGAAGGCCTCCCGGGTGCCGAAAAAGCCCTGGCCGTGATCCAGGTACAGCACATGGCTGGCGTAACCCAGGGCCGTGCCCAGGTCGTGGGAGACCATAACCACGGTCATCCCCTGCTCCCCGCGGAGCCGGGCCAGAATCTCATAGAGCTCTCCAGCCGCCTGGGGGTCCAGCCCGGTCACCGGCTCGTCCAGGAGCAGCATTGTCCGGGCCGCGCACAAGGCCCTGGCCAGGCGCACCCGCTGCTGCTGTCCGCCGGAAAGGGCGTGGAAACTCTTCTTCGCCAAGGGCAAGATACCCAACTCTTCCATAAACTCATCGGCCCGTTTTTTGAGCGCCCGGCCATACCAGGGCCGCATGGCGCAGTGGTGCAAAAGCCCCGAGCGCACCACCTCCCCCACGCTGGCGGGAAAGTCCTCCCGGGTCTCTGTGTGCTGGGGCAGATAGCCGATGTCCTCCAGGGAAAATCCCTCCCCCAGACACACTTCCCCTTTCACCGGGCGCAGCAGGCCCAGCAGGGTCTGAACCAGGGTACTCTTTCCCGCGCCGTTGGGCCCCAGGATACACAGGTAGTCCCCCTGGGATATGGTGAAACTCACGTCCTCCGCGGCGATGTTCCCCGGATGGCCCAGGCTCAGGTCCCTGCACTCCAGCAGCGGCATTTCACATTTCCCCTTCCGCGCCCAGGGCGCATTTGAGTATCTCCAGATTCCCCGCCATGGCGGAGAGATAGGTGTAACCAGCGTCGATCTTCTCCCAGCTGACGGACTGCATGGCGTCCAGGGTGAGCACCTCCGGCGCAGGGCCCTGGACGCACCGGGCCACAGCCCGGGCCACGGCCCCGTCACCCCCTTCCACCGCCAGCACCGCCGGCAGGCCCAGGGCATCCACCCGCTCCGCCAGGAACACCACGGTCTCAAAGCTGGCGTCCGTGTCCGCGGAGCAGCCCGGGAATGCCGCGTAGTAGTTCAGGTGATAGTCCTCCGTGAGGTAGCGGAAGGGGAAACGGTCCCCCAAAACCAGCGTGTCGTACCGCCCCGCCGCCACCGCGGCGGCATAGGCCCCGTCCAGTTCCTCCAGCGCCCGGCAGTAGTCCCCGCAGTTGTCGTAGATGGTCCCGGCATACGCCGGCAGCAGCCCCGCAAGGGTATCCCCCAGGGCCTCCGTGAGCATGGCGGCGTTTTTCAGGGAAAGCCAGACATGCTCGTCCAGTTCCTCCGCTTCCGCCCCGTGCCCGGCGTGGCCGGCCTCGGCCTCCATGCCCTCCACGGTCTCCTCCTCCAGCAGCCGGTCCCCCAGGGCCTCCGTCAGGGAGAAAAAGGTGCTCTCCCCGGAAAACTCCGCCGCCAGCTCCGCGGCCCACTCGTCCGAGCTTCCCCCCACATAGACGAAAAGGTCGCACCCGGCGATGGCCGCCACATCCTCCACCGTGGGCTGGTAGCTGTGCATCTCCACGCCCGTGTCCGTGAGCAGCGTGAGCTCCACATCCGGCACCCCCGCCGTCAGCGCCCGGAGCCAGTCCCAGGGCGGAAAGACCGTGCACACGATCCGGAACCCCTCCGCCGCCTCCCCAGCCGGCGCGCCGCAGCCGCCCAGGAGGCACAGCGCAAGGCACAGCGCCAGCAAAAGCGACGCCGCCCGTTTTCCCATTGCGCCTCTGGCCATACGCCGCCTCCTTTTCCCCGCTGGGGGAGATCCGTCCTCTTACACAATACAAAAGCCCGGCAAACAAGGCTCCGGCCCTCTTTGCCAGGCTTTCTTTATTTTACCACCAATGCCGCCGTTGTCAATCGCGCTCCGGCGCATTTTCCTTGCCGCGCCGCCGGGCTGCCAGCCCCAAGCCACAGCACACAAGGCCCGACAGCACCAGCCCCGCCGCGATGAGCGCCATCACGTTTTCCGCCACGGCATTGGGCTGGGCCCAGCAGGAGAAGTCCGGCCGCAGGCCCAGGGGATGAGGCTGATCCGTCCAGGCGCCGGGGATAAATCCGGCACAGCGGTCTACGCCCCAGGGGAGGAACACGGCGTAAACCCCGGACCACACCAGGGCTGCCCCGGCCCTGATCCAGCGCGTCACGGGGAGATAGCGCAGCGCCGCCAGAAGCCCCCAGGGCCACAGCAGCAAATAACCCGTCAGGGGCAGCGCGCCCAGGAATACGCTCCAGTTGGGAAGGCTCACTGCCAGCACCGCCAGCACCAGCGCCGTCTCCAAAACGCAGTAGAGCAGCGCCTTGTGCCGCGCCGCCGTCCCCGGCAAGGGCAGCTGCCGCAGCGCCACCGGCGCGAACACCAGGCTCAACCCCAGCAGCGTTCCCGTCAGGGCGGAAGGCAGCCAGCTCCCATCCCCCTGGTACCAGGCGCACACCGCCAGCAGCAGCATCAGCAGCGCCGTCTCCACGGCGAGATAGACCGTCAGCTTCCGCTCCCGGATCCAGGCGGGCAGGGGCAGCTGCCCCAGCGGGAGCGGCAGCAGTACCGCCCCCATCCCCAGGAGCGTCCCCAGCTGGGCCACCGGCACCCAGCGCAGCGTCCCGGCAAACGCCCCGCACACCGGCAGCAGCAACATCAGCCACGCCGTAAAGCTCCCCAGGGCCGCAGAGGCCCGGTACCGGGGCAGCAGCGCCGGCAGCAGCGTCAGGGAAGCAGCCATGCCCTCGGCACAGACGACGATCCAGAACCAGTCCACCCTCCCGTCGCTGAGCCAGTCTCCCAGAAGGCAGCCCAGGGCGGCGGCTCCATATAAAATATACTGGCTCCAGCGAATGTTCCGCATCAGCCGGAGATAGCGCGCCGCCAAACGCTCGGCGTTCCGGGCCTGGGTGTCGTCGCTGGCGGTGAGGAGCTCGTGCTCCGTGATCTCCAGCACGGCGCAGATGTCCCGGACCATGCTGATATCAGGGTAGGATATTCCTCGCTCCCATTTGCTGACGGCGGACTCGGTGACGAACAGCCGTGCGGCGAACTCCCGCTGGGTGAGACCCAGTTCTTTTCTTCGGCGCAGGATATACGCGCCCAGATTCTTTTTGTTTTCCATGGGAAAACCTCCGTCGGTTTTTGCCTTGCAAGGTCGTCCCCACCTTAGTCCTTTTCCCACGCCCCTGTCAATGTTTTTGCCGGTTTTCCCGCCTCGACTGTCAAGCCACCCCCGCTTTTCCCTCGTTTTTCCTTGGTTTTGCGCCGGCTGCCGCGCATTTGCGCGACGGCACTCTTATAGGCGCGCGGGCAGTTTTTCCGCCCACTCGGTCTCCCGGAATCCCAGCAGGACCCAGTTGGGAGACACCAGGATGGGCCGCTTGACCAGCATGGGGTCCCCAGCCAGAAGTTGCAGCTGCTCCGCCTCGGACAGGCCGGCCAGACGCTCCCGAAGGCGCAAGTTCTTATAGGAAGCGCCGCTGGTATTGAAAAAGCGCCGCCAGGGCAAGCCGCCGCGCCGCTGCCACGCCAGAAGCTCTTCCTCCGTGGGGGGCTCCTGGCGGATGTCACGGGCGGTGTATTTCCAGCCCCGGCTGTTCAGGAAGTCCCTGGCCCGGCGGCAGGTGCTGCAACTGGGAAGGCAGACAAACAGCAGCGGCTCCTCCTCCCCCTCCATGGGCGCAAAGCGCGGTTGGATCACGCCGCCGCGCTCCACCAGCTCTCCCCACATGGCCGCCGGGCGGACCCACAGGGCCTTTTCCCCGTACAGCGCCTGGTACACCACCATGGGTTCCAGGGTCTCCGAATGCGTGGCTATCCCCAGGACCTCATACTCCCCGCCTTTGAAATGGCGGTATTTTCCCGGTCTGATCTCCATAGTACTCTCCTTTTTCTCGATTTTTCTATATTAAGCTCTCTCCATTGTAGAGTTTGCAAAAGCAGGACGGGCACTTACCCTGACTATTTTCCGCGTTTTCCCGCCACACGCCCTCTATGTGCAAAAACCGGGCCCGGGCAAAGCGGTAGCTCAGTAGGGGACGGTTCCGGGCGTTGTCCGTGTGGGCGCAGACCAGATACTGGCCCGGGAGAAAGCCTGTCACCAGGAGGCTGTGGTAGAAATGCCCGCCGGCGTCGCCCAGCTGGATCACATCGCCCAGCTCCAGGCCCCCCGCCGCCACCTGCCGGGCGAAGGGCCCGGGGCTCTGCTCCTGGCGGACCAGATACTGGTAGAGGAATTCCACCGCCGTCCAGGCGGGGGCCCGGTCCTCCGGGCTGCGGTAATACCAGCCTGAGTCCCGGTAATCCATCAAGCAGCTCCCGGCATAAAGGCACTGGGAGATAAAGTTTGTGCAGTCCCCGCCCAGCTGGGAAAAATCCAAGAACAGGGGGTTGCGCCCCAACGCCCAGCGCTGGGCGTAGACCTGGGCGCATGTTCGGTAGTACGGCGCCGATATCGGCATGGCAATCCCTCCAAAAAAACGGATATGCCATGCTATGCCGTCCGTGGCATCCCGGTGACTACCTCCCGCAGATACTGCGGATGCCTATAAGGGCGGCGTCCACGTCCGCCGGGGTATTGGCCCAGCCCAGGGAAAAACGGACGGTGCCCTGGGGGAAGGTGCCCAGGGTCCGGTGGGCGCTGGGGGCGCAGTGGAGTCCACAGCGGGTGAGGACGCCAAACTCGCTCTCCAGGCGGTAAGCCGCCTCTGCATTGTCCATTTGTGGAAAATCCAGAGAGATCACGCCCACTCTGCCCCGGATATCCGGCAGGCCGGCCAAACGCACCGGGAGCCCTTTAAGCCCCTCCAGGAACTGGGCGGTGCGCTCCCGCTCGTGGCGCTCCAGGGCTGGAACGCCGGTTTCCTTCACAAAGGCCGCTCCCCTCCCCAGACCCAGGATGCCTGGGATGTTCTGGGTGCCGGACTCAAAGCGGTCCGGCAGGTAGGGGGGCTGCACTTCGCTGTCCGAGGCGCTGCCGGTGCCCCCGGTGCAGATGGGCCGCAGCTGCGCGGCGAAGTCCTCCCGGAGCAGCAAAGCGCCGATGCCCTGGGGCCCCAAAAGGCCCTTATGCCCCGGCACGCACAGCGCCGCAAGGCCCAGGGCGCCAAAGTCGATGGGCAGATGCCCCGCCGTCTGGGCGGCGTCCACCGCCAGAGGGATGCCCTTTTCCCGGCAGAGGGCTGCCGTCTCCTCCAGGGGGAAAACGGTACCGCAGACGTTGGAGGCATGGCTCACCAGGATGAGGCGGGTGTTCCCCCGGAGCAGGGGCGCCACGTCCCCCGGCCGTGTGATCCCCTGCCGGTCCGCGGGGATGCGGGTGAACGTGATCCCCGCCTCCGCCAGCTCCGTCAGGGGGCGCATCACGGCGTTGTGCTCCAGGCTGCTCACCAGCACATGGTCCCCCGGCCGGAGAAAGCCCCGGAGGATCTGGTTGAGACCCCAGGTGGCGCCGGGGGTAAAGAGCACGTGGGTCTCCCGGCCCGGAAAGGCGAACAGCTCCTTCAGTGCGGCGCGCACGTCCAGTACCGCCATGGCGGCGTCGTTGGCGGGGCCATAGGTACTGCGGTTGATGTTGACCCCCACATGCTCCAGATACGCCGCCACCGCCGCCCCCACGCCCGGGGCTTTGGGAAAGGAGGTGGCGCCGTTGTCCAGATAGGTCATCCTCCTTGCCTCCTCTCATTGTGGAAATACTGGAAGGGCGGCGCCCGCCGGGCCCGTCCTCCGTGGGAAATCAGTATACCATATTTCTTCACGCTGCGCCACCGGAAAAAGCCGGCCCGAACGCAAAGCGGAGGGACGGAGGGATCGCCCCCGTTCCCGCTTCCATACCCCTTTGCATAAAAGCCCCTCTGCATATCATATAAGGAAATCCGGGGCTGTTTGGCGCGGCAGGTGCGCCAAACGGCTCCGGATCGTTTTGCCCGGCATTTTGGTTTTGCAGCGGCTCCCGTTTCCTTTACCGGCAGAGAAGCTCTTCCAGCTTTTCCTTGTAAAGGGCGCCGTCGATGGCGGTGATAACGGTGCAGTTGGGCGCCGTTTTGCCGTAGGGCGCCTGGGCAAAGCCGTCCATTCCCGCCAGGAGATGGCCGTCGTAGAGGATCACCTGGCCATAGGTAGCCGGGTCCTCCACACAGACGTGGGAGACGCACGCTGCACTCCCCTTCACCATCTCCGGCCAGAGCATGCAGCCCAAGGTCACCGCGTCCGGCAGGTCGATCAGGTCGCTGCCCCAGTGGGCGATGCTGAACTCCCGTAGCTTGCAATTGCTCTCCACGGCAAAGCGGGCGCATTCCCCGCCGTTTTTCAGGAGGCGATCCGTATCCTCCACGTTCCAGGCGGCCTCCCGGGTGCACATGTCATAGCCCACAATGGTCACCGGCACGCCGAAGTCCAGCATGACCTTATAGGCCTCCGCGTCGGCATAGACGTTGAATTCCGACACCGGTGTGGTGTTCCCCGGGCCGAAGCCGGAGGTACCCATGGTCCAGATGCTCTTGAGCCGGGCCATGACCGCGGGGGCTTTCATCATGGCCAGGGCCACGTTGGTGGCCGGACCGATCACCGCCAGCTCAATCTCATCGGGGTACTGCTCCACCAGGCGGATGATGGCATCCGCCGCGTGCTCCCCCGCCACCGGGGAAATGGTGGGGTGGATGAGGTCCCGGTCCCCCATGCCGTCCTCCCCGTGGACATTCCGGGCGTGGACCGGCGGGCGCATCAGTGGCCGGTCCGCTCCCAGATACACCGGCGGCAGGGGATTGCAGCCGGAGATCTCCGCCGTCATCAGGCAGTTGCGGGTGGCCTGGTCCAGAGGGACGTTCCCGCTCACTGTAGTAAGGGCCAGCACCTCTGCCTCCGGCTCCCGCAGCGCCAGCAGCAGCGCCACCGCATCGTCTGAGCCCGTGTCCGTATCAATAATGATCTTGCGCATGGTTAGACCTCCTTTGTCCGGTTTTTTTGATTGTATCACGTCGTGCGGGACGGCGTCAATGGTATGGCAGAGATGGGCAAAGGACATGCACCGCGCCCATTTTCCGGCATAGGATAAACCGGAAATTGCCCAAAGGAGCGTGTGATATGGATTGTCATTCTGCCAAGAAAGAAGCCAGCAACTGCCCGTGTGACCACGGCCCGGCCCCCTTTACCGCCAACATCCCGGCCTGTGCCGGAAACAACCGGAATTTTCGCACCGCTTTCTGGACAGGGCAGCACCTCCAGATGACGCTGATGTGCATCCCGATCCGCGGCGATATCGGCCTGGAGATGCACCCCGACACCGACCAGTACATCCGCGTGGAGCAGGGCCAGGCCCTGGTCTGTATGGGCGGCACGTCAGACACTCTGGACCGCCGCTGCCGCCTGCGGGACGGGGACGGAGTGTTTGTCCCCAGCGGGACTTGGCACAACATCGTCAACACTGGAAGCTGTCCTCTGAAGCTCTCATCGGTCTATGCCCCGCCCCACCATCCTCATGGCACCATCCACTGCACCAAGGCCGACGCCCAGCGGGAAGAGGGGGTACTGGCCTACTGATCCCCCGCAGCTCTGCCCTTCAGGGCTGACGGTGCCGGTATCCCAGCGAAAGGTCCGCCTATGCAACAACGGCGCGGCACAGAAATTGCTTTCTGTACCGCGCCGTTGTTCATGATTTTTCGGGAGAGGAGCGCCGGTTCCAGAATATGTCAAGAAACCGCTGGCGATACGGCCGTTGGGTCAGGATCCTGCTCACGATCAGCAGGCGCCCCTTGCCGTTCCGGCCAAAACCCGCCATTGGGCTGTCCGGTCATCATATGTACCGAAAGGAAGGTTACTGTCGGGTGCATACTGCCGCCATGCCGATTGTTCATCAATGACCAGTTGCTTCCAGCTTCATTTATATTCTATTCTGGAGAGCGCCGGGCATCCAGGGTTGAAATAACAGCGTATCCCATCATGCCATGGAAACGGCGGCGAAATCCGGCATTTTCATTTTGAGGATATGTACCCACCGCCAGGGCGGTGGGTGGGAAGGCCGCTTTACGCGGTCACCACGGACTCGCAGCAGCGGTAGTCCGTGTCCATGCTGTGGGCGATAAAGCGCACCTGGAAATTGCGCGTACCGCACGCGTCTGCGGTCCGGACGCCGGCGTCTTCCGGCACCACAAAGCGGATGCACTTCACCAGCACATCCCGGCAGCCGGAGGCGTTGTGGGCGGGGATGGTCATGGCCTTCATGCCCCGCTGATACTCCATGCCCTCCGCGTCCGTCTCCGTAAGGATGGCCGCCAGGGCCGTCCGCTTGCCGGGGCAGACGTCCTTGATGGTCACGTCCACCTGGATGATGCTTCCCCGGGAATCCAGTTCCACGTCTCCCATATTCACTACCACGGCATCCTCACAGCCCGCTACCGTCAGTTCCCTGACCGTGGGGCAGGGCTCGGGATACACCACTTCGCTGCACTCCACCTCCACCGAGGGGTCGGGGAAAATGACCGTATTCCCTTCCGTGTCGGAGTAGGTGATGGAGGCGTTGACCTTTTTGCTGCCGGGCGTCTGGGCAGTGTGCCGGATAAAAAACTCCAGCACGGCGCTCTCGCTTCCCGTGACCCCCAGCTGCGGGATGGTCCACTTCAGGCTCTGGTCGTCCTCCTGGACAGCGGAGCCCTTGGTGGGCTGGAGGATGCTGGTGATGGCAAAGTCGGCGTTCAGCTTCTCGTCGATGACGATGTTTGTTGCGCCGGGCTTGGAGATGTTGGCCGCCAGTTCGGCAAAGATCTCCTCCAGGTCCTCCGCGTCCGGCGTCACCGCCACATGGGTGACGTCCGGGTCTGTGGCCCAGTTGTTCAGCGCGTCCACGTCCAGGCCGTCCGACCCGATCAGGCCGATGCAGTAGATGATGATGCCCATGTCCCGGGCCTCCGCGGCCACCGGGGCCGGCGGATCGCCAACGGTGGTATTGCCGTCGGTGAACATCACGATGACCTTGGCGCTGCCGGAAGCGGGCTCCAAAAGATGCGTCGCCTGGGCAAAGGCGGCGGCGTGGTTGGTCCGGCCCCCGGCCGCCAGCATATCCACGGTGTTTTTCAGCGTATCCACCGAGGTGATCAGCGGCGCGTTGGTCACCGCGTTGTCCGCAAAACTGACAATGCCGATGCGGCTGCCGCTGCCGATCTGGCCGCTCTGACTACCGCCCGTCGCCTCGGCAATGATGTCGATAAAGGTCTTGGCGCCCAGCTTCATATTGACGAGAGGCGTGCCCGCCATGCTTCCGGAGCGATCCAGAACCAGGACAATGTCCGTGGGGTTGGCGATGATGTCCGGCGCGGCTGTCAGCGCCAGCGTCACCCGCAGGGAGCCGCCGCAGTCGATCCGGTCAGCGTTGATCGTCTTGTTTGAATTTGTAACACCCATACGTGTTACCCTCCTTCCGGGGGGCCTCACCCCCACAGCATGTTATGCCGCGGAGTCGGAGGGCGTGCGCCGTTCCGCTCAGCGCTCCCCGGCAGCCGGGACGGCGCGGGGCCATGCGGCGTCCCCTCTGGTGCCGCTGGAAAAAAACCGTACCCCGGCGGAAAGCGCCGGGGTACGCCTCTTTATTTGGGAAAATCCAGGTTCTTTAAGTATTGGCTCTGGAAATCCGGCAGCGTGGCCAGCTCCAGGAAGGTCGTGCCCCGGGCCAGCTCGGTGCTGCGGCGGAACTCCGCCCGGCTCAGGGCGCAGCGCTTGGCCCCCTCCCCCGCCGCGTTGCCCACGGCGGTGATCTTCTCCAAAAGCTCCGGGGGCAGCATACCGATGGCGCAGGCGCTCTCCGGGCGCATATAATTTCCGAAAGCGCCGGCCAGGATCACCCGGCGGATATCGGAAATCCCCACGCCCATCTCCCGGGCCAGGAAATCCACGCCGGTGCGGATGGCGGATTTGGCCAGCTGTACCTCCCGGACATCTTTCTGACTCAAGTACACCGCGTCTTGCAAGATGAAACTGCGCTTGTCCTCCCCATAGCGTCCGGCAAGCGCCTCCTGAACGCGCAAGCGGCCGTTGGGGGCGATGACGCCCAGTTTCAGCAGCGCCGCCACGGCGTCCAGCACGCCGGAGCCGCAGATGCCCGCGGCCCTGCCCCCGCCGATGACGGAACAGCGGATGTCTCCGTTTTCCAGGCGAACATGGTCGATGGCCCCCTCCGCCCCATGCATGCCGCAGGCGATCCGGGCGCCCTCGAAGGCGGGGCCAGCCGCGGTGGAACAAGCCATGCGTTTCTCCCCCTTGCCCAGGACCATCTCCCCGTTGGTGCCGATGTCCAGCAGGAGCGTCCAGTCCTCCACCTGGTCAAAGTTTTCCGCCGACAGGCAGCCCACCGTGTCCGCCCCCACAAAACCGCCGATGTTGGGCAGCACCCGCAGCCAGGCCCCGGGCGCCAGGGGCAGGTAGTCCCCCGCGGGCAGCTCAAGGGCGTCCAGAACCTGAGGGTTGTAGGGCGGCGTACATAGGCTCTCCGGGGAAATCCCCAGGAGCAGATGGTGCATGCCGCTGTTGCCCACAACGCTGACCCCCGTGATGTCCGTCAGGGCGATGCCCGCCTCCGCCGCCGTCTGCCGGGCCAGGCGCTCCAGTGTGTCCCAGCAGGAGGTTTTCAAGCTCTTGTCCCCCGTGCTGCGCACATACTGGAGCCGGGAGATCAGGTCCGCGCCGTACTGCCGCTGGGGGTTCCCGGCGCTGGCCGTGGCCAGGGTCGCCCCTGTGTGCCCGTCCAGAAGGTAGCACACCAGAGTGGTGGTGCCCACGTCGATTGCCAGGACATAACGGTCCGTCCCGTCCGGGACCACCGCCCCGGCCTTGCCGCCGGTGAGGATGCGCTCCGCCGTCTCATGAGGGAGCTGCACCGCCATGTCCCGGTCCACCACAGTCTGGCAGGCCAGGCATTCCTTTCCGTCCACCAGTACCCGGCACTTCCCGCAGCGCCCCTGGCCGCCGCAGGGGGCGTCCAGCTGCCAGCCGCCCCGGCGCAGCAGCTCCAGAAGGGTCTCCCCCGGCGCGGCGGCCGCTGCTTTTCCATCCACGGTCACGACATATGCCACAGTTTTTTCCTCCTGTCTCCGGTTTTCGTTCGCTCCCAGTATACTACGCCTTGCGGCAAAATGAAACCGTTTCTTGCAACAAATGAACGCCGTCTCGCTTGTAAGGAGGACACCTGGACAATCAGGTTGTAAAAATTGATAGAATGATTTTCAGCAACATGAACGGAGCGGGGCCGGAAACCCGTCCCCGCTCCGTCTTTTTCTTTTTCTGAGGACAAAAATCTCCCCCGCCGCGGCCGGAAGCCGGAGCGCCCGATCCGTCCGCTTATCCGATAAGCTCCGGGCTTTTCAGCAGCTCCACCTCCACCATGTCGCCCGCGGCCAGGCCGGAGACATCCGCGGGTACATTGAGAAAGCCGTCCGTCCCCCGCAGGAGGCCGGGGATCCCATCTTCTCCCCAGGAGACCGGCGTGGCGGCATATCCCCTGTCGGTACGGTGCAGCGCCACACGGCCGATCAGCTCAAACCCAGGGCGCTTCTTCACGGGTTTCTCCAGCCGCGCGGTGACGGTGGGATATTGGGGGGCCGGCAGGCCATACCAGTGGCAGACCAGGGCAGACAGGCACCAGTGCTCCGCCAGGCAGGCCGCAGCCACCGGTCCGGGTATATTCAGCACAGGTTTCCCGTCCACAATGGAAAAGGCCACAGGCCGCCCCGGAACCGCCCGGACCCCATGGCGGAAAAAGCTGCTCCGCCGCTCCAGCATCCGGGCGTTGAAATCCTCCTCTCCCCGGGAGGAACCGCCGTTGATGATGACGAAGTCCGCGCTGGCCAGAGCCTCGTCCAGCGCCTGCTCCAGGGCAGCCGTGTTGTCTTTCACGATGGGATGACGGAGCACCTTTCCCCCCCCCATCGGGACAGAAGCCCGCTGAGCATCAGGCCGTTGGTCTCCACATTCTGCCCCCGTTGGGGAACGGTCCCCGGCGGAACCAGCTCATTCCCGGTGGGAATGAACGCGATCTGCAGCCTGCGGATCACCGGTATCCAGGTCACGCCGCCCATGGCCAGGACCGCCATCAGCTCCGGGGTAATCCGGGTGTGGGCGGGGAGCAGCAGCGCGCCCCGCCGGACGATAGTACCGGCGGGATCCACCGTCTCCTCCTTGGGGTCAAAGACAAACCCCTCCACGAAGCGCAGGCCGTCCCCCTCCAGGATCACATCCTCAATGGCGATGACCGCGTCGAATTCGTCCGGGAAGTCGTCGCCGGTGTCTGCCCGCACGAAGTCACGCCCTCTTTTCCATCCGGAGGTGTCCGGCATACCGTTTTGAAAATCGGCAGACCGCACCGCCACTCCGTCAAAGCAGGAGGCACGGACCACCGGCAGGGTATTGCTGGAATAAAGATCCTCCGCTGTGACGCGCCCTACGCTCTGCTCCAGGGGTACGACCTCCTGTCCCGGCGTGAATATCCAGTGGGCCTTCATCAGCTCCAGTGCCTCGGCTCTGGTAACGCTCTTTTCAAACTCAAATTTCACAGTGATGCTCCTTTTTACCGCTTGTATCTAATTTTACAGTGCGTGGGTCTTTCCCGGTCGCGCCTACAGCAGCTCCTGCAGCAGCCGCTCCATCTCCCCGCCGGTGAGGTCCGGCACTTCATCCCAGTGCAGGCGGCTGGAAACAGCGGGATGGGGCAGCGGGCACAGCTTCCGTTCCCGGCTTTCCGGAATCCGGGCCAGGAGCGGGTCGCCGACCAGCGCCGCAAATTGACCGCTGCGCAGTGCGCGAATCAAATCGGCCTCTCTTTGAAAAAACAAGTCCCCAGGCTGGGCCAAGTCGGGGTCGGCAGTGAAAAAGCTTCCCCCCACGACAGGCCGGGCACAGCCCATAGCCCGCAGGGCCAGGCGCATGGAATGGGTCATCACTTGGTCCCCCACCAGGAGGATGCCGTCCTCCGCGTTTCCCGCCGGAGCCGGAGCAGGGATCTGGCTCCGGCCCGTCTCCACGGCCCGCTCCAGTAGGTCTCCCAGCGCTTGCGCTCCTCCAGCCCCCAGGGGAAGGAAGGGTACATAGGGGATGCCCATCTCCCGCTCCATTTTCCGCGCCAGGGAAAGTCCGGCGGCGGACACCACCAAATTCACCGCCGCCCCTGGCGCATGGCGAACTTGCTCCAGGGTGCAGTCCATGGCCATACAGCATCCCACAGAGAATCCAGCTTGGGCCACCGCCTCCCGCAGCAGCCCGGCGTTGTTCCCTGCCCCCAAATCCAGCGGGGTGGCCCCCAGCAGGTTCACCACGCGGGGCTGCCTGGGGCGCTGCCTGTCCCCAAAGCGGCGGTATACCCCGTCCAGCGCCAGCTCGATCCCCCTCTGATAGGAGGAAAAACCGGAGGTCTCCAGCCCCATGGCCGGGATCCCTGTCTGCGCCTCCAACTCCCGGGCCATCCCCTCCAGGTCCATGCCCACAATGGCAGGGACCGGGCTTCCCAGCAGCACGACAAAATCGGGGCGCTGCGCCAGGGCGGCCTCCACCGTCTGCCGCAGCAGCCGCCTATCATCCCCCAGCGTCACCTCCAGCGTCCGGAGCTGGGCACAGAGCGTGGTGGTCTTGCGGCGGTGCCACCGGGGTTCGTCATACTCGATGTAATTTTTGGTGCAGCAGGCGGCGTCACATAGCACGATGAGGCACCGGAAATCGAACAGCGCCGCGCAGGCACCGGAGTAATCCCCCGCAAAGGGGGGCAGGTACACAGACAGCTTCCCCATCACTCCCACCTCGTTTCCCCCTTCATGGCAGCCGCCAGAAGGTCCATCA
>CALWOS010000109.1 GCA_944383185.1 uncultured Oscillospiraceae bacterium | reverse complement strand
TTCACCAGGCCCTTGATCTCCACGCTGTCGTCGGCGGGGTTCTCGTTCAGGGCCCGGACGTCCTGGAGGATGTCGGCCATCTTGTAGATGGCGTTGTCGCCCCGCTCGGGAGCGGAGCCGTGGCAGGAGACGCCCTTCACGTCCACCCGGATCTCCATGCGGCCCCGGTGTCCCCGGTAGATGCCGCCGTCGGTGGGCTCGGTGGAGATGACGAACTCCACCTGCTCCTTTTGGATGCCCTTGGCGGGGAAGTACTTGTTGACGATGTACTGCCAGCACATACCGTCGCAGTCCTCTTCCTGGACGGAGCCCACCACCATGATCTTGTACCCGGCGGGGATGAGGCCCAGCTCTTTCATGATCTTGGTGCCGTACACGGCGGAGGCCATGCCGCCCTCCTGGTCGGATCCGCCCCGGCCGTAGATGACCTCGTCATCCTCGTAGCCCTTGTAGGGGTCGTGGGTCCAGTTGGCGATGTTGCCGATGCCCACGGTGTCGATGTGGGAGTCGATGGCGATGATCTTGTCGCCCTGGCCCATCCAGCCGATGACATTGCCCAGGCCGTCCACCTCCACGGCGTCGTAGCCCAGCTTCTCCATCTCGGCCTTGATGCAGGCGACCACTTCCTTCTCCTCACAGCTCTCGCTGGGGTGGGAGATCATATCCCGCAGGAAGCGGGTCATGTCGGCCTTGTAGCCCTCCGCGGCCTTCTTGATCTTTTCAAAATCCATGATAAACGCCCTCCATTGTCGTCACATTTTGCTGCCGGTCTCTCCGCTCCCCCGGCCGGGAGTTGTTCGCTTGGATTCAGTACGCCGCCTGGGGGGTGTCCGTGGTGGGGTACTCCCCGTCCCAGATCACCCGGCGGAACTTCATGGGGTCGGTGTTCCCCTCGGTGGAGAACAGGAGCACCTGGCTGAAGCGGTCCAGGCCCAGGTAGTCCCGCAGGTCCTTGTAGGTGTCGTCCACCATGATGGCGTCCAGGCAGCCCATGCCCACGGCGCCGGACTCCCCGGAGATCACCGTGGGGTCGCCCTTTACGGGGACGCCCAGCATCCGCATACCCTTGGCGCTGACCCAGTCGGGGCAGGAGACAAAGGCGGAGACGTGGTTGCGGAGGATGTCCCAGGAGATGGTGTTGGGCTCGCCGCAGGCCAGGCCCGCCATGATGGTCTGGAGGTCCCCCTCCACGATCCGGGGCTTGCCGTCCCCGGCCAGGGCGCCCCGGTAGAGGCAGTCCGCCGCCGCGGCCTCCATGATCACGAACTTGGGAGGATCGTTGGGGAAGAGATTGGTGAAGTAGCCCACCACAGCCCCGGCCAGGGAGCCCACGCCCGCCTGGACAAACACGTGGGTGGGGCGGTTCACGCCGCACTGGCGGAGCTGGTCGCCGGCCTCGCTGGCCATGGTGCCGTAGCCCTGCATGATCCAGGAGGGGATTTCCTCATAGCCCTCCCAGGCGGTGTCCTGGACGATGACGCCGTTCTTGGTGGCGGCCGCCTCCGCCGCGGCCATGCGGACGCAAGCGTCGTAGTTCACGTCCTCAATGGTCACCTGGGCGCCCTCTTTGGCGATGTTGTCAAAGCGGGACCGGGAGCTGCCCTTGGGCATGTGGACCACGGCCTTCTGGCCCAGTCTGCCCGCCGCCCAGGCCACGCCCCGGCCGTGGTTGCCGTCGGTGGCGGTGAAGAAGGTGGCCTGGCCGAACTCCCTCCTGAGCTTTTCGCTGGTGAGGAACTCATAGGTCATCTCTTTCACATCCCGGCCCGTCTGCTTGGCGATGTACCGGGCCATGGCAAAGGAGCCGCCCAGGACCTTGAACGCGTTGAGGCCGAAGCGGTAGCTCTCGTCCTTCACATAGAGACCGCCCAGGCCCAGATACTTGGCCATGCCGTCCAGCCGGGCCAGGGGCGTGACGGAATACTGGGGAAAGCTCTGGTGAAAAGCCCGGGCCGTGGCCACCTGGTCCAGGGCCATGATCGCCAGCTGGCGGTCGTCGCTTTTGGGCATTTTGTTCGGGGTCCATTTGATATGATCCTTCATATCACAGCAGCCTCCATATTTTTTTGTAGCCATGCTAACTTTTTGTTTGGTTCAAGCCCATCATACCATGATTACACTATATGTCAAGAGGAAATTCCAATTTTTTCACCGCTTTTTTTCAAAAAGAGCGCCCGGGGTCTTTCTCCCCGGAACGGGGGGCTCGGGGCGCTCTTTTTCCGGGGGCTCTCCCCCTATGCTTTGGGCTTTTTGCTGTAGGCGGTGCCCTCCATGGGGAGGCGGGTGCGCAGGACGTGATCCATGGCGTAATAGGCCCCCTGGACCGCCGGGGCGGTGGGGATGGTGGCGATCTCGCCGATGCCCTTGGAGCCGTAGGCAAAGGGCAGCAGCTCCTCCTTCTCCACATAGATGGCGTGGATGTCCGGGATGTCCGTGGCGCGCATCAGCCCCAGGGTGCCGAACTTGGCCTGGGGCACGCAGTCCTTGAGGGGGAAGTCCTCGGTGAGGGCATAGCCCAGGCCCATCAGCACGCCCCCTTCGATCTGGCCCTGGATGGAGATGGGGTTGACCACCCTGCCGGAGTC
>CALWOS010000108.1 GCA_944383185.1 uncultured Oscillospiraceae bacterium | reverse complement strand
AGTACCACTTTCAATATGAACGGCGCTGCCGTCCTCGCTGGAATTCACGCAGTTTTGGATGGTGCCGCTCTTCATGGTCACGGTGCCGCCGGATACATAAATAGCGCGCTCACTGCTGCATGACACGCTGCCCCCGTCGATGGTGACACCGTCGATGACCAGCGTACCCCCGGAGTTGACCTGGAACATGTCCCCGTTGTTAAAGTTGCCGTCACGTAGGATAGTGCCGGTGCCGGTAAGGGTCAGCTTGCCGCCGCTGGAGATGGTGACGGTGCCGGTCTGGGTGACCGTACCACTGATCGTCCATGTGGTGTCGGTGCTAATCGTGGTCGCAGTTCCATCCCAAGTACTCTCCCGTGTCTCCGCCCCGGCGTCGGCCTGGGGCGTGACGATCTCGTCCCCGGCGGCCAGGGCGGGGGCGGGGAGCAGGGCCAGTACCATGCACAGGCAGAGGAACAGGCTTCCGATTCTCTTACTCGACTTCATCGCGGTTCCATCCTTTCCGGCAGCGGCGGCGTCCCCGAAGCGGCGCTCGTCCCTGGCTTTGCCAGGGACGGCGCGGGGGTACCCCCGCGAACAAAAACAGCTTGTATACTGCAAGACATGGGATGCAGCAGGCCCCATGATAGCACCGGCGTCGGCCCCGTTCCCCCGGATATGCAAAATCCGGCGGCGCTTGCGCAAAATTTCCGCCCGCGCCGCCCCTTCCCAGGCGGCGCCCGGCGCACCCGGAACAGGCGGCCCCTCCGCTGCGGGCCGGCGTTGCCAACCCGGAAGCAGGGCTTCCCCGCCCCCATTTGCCGGATTGTAATCCCGGCGGTTATACGGTATACTGAAAAAACAGCGGGTTCCCGCGGGTTCCGGGGCGCGCAGGCTTAAAGCGCCCCGCCGGGGGAACGGGTAACAGGGGGAGAGGGATCGTTGTTATACACAGAACATTTTTTGCTGGAGGCCATCCGGTTTGCCGCTTTCGCGTTTGCCTGCGGCAGCCTGATGCGTTTCCGGTTTTCCCATAAAACTACCGGGCTGCTGGCCGCCGGGTTCCTGGCCGGGATCCTGGCGCTCCAGGCCGGGCTGCTTGCCGCGGGCCTGGATGAGACGCTGGTGCTGACCCTGCTGCCTGTCACCGCGTATGTCCCGGCGATCCTTGCCGTCCACGTGCTGTCCGGCTCCAATTTTCTCCAGACCGCCTCCGTATGGAGCGCCGGCATCCTGATGAGCATGGTGCTGCTGTTCCTCCAAAGGCTGCTGAATATCTGGCTCCCCGGCCACACGGTGCTGCCGGTGCTGGCGGCGGCGCTCGCGCTGTCCGGCCTGGTGTTCCGGTTTCTCCGCCGCCCGTACCGCGCCTATGTGCTGGAAAACAGGAGCGGCTGGCTGCTGCTGGGTTTCCCCATGGTCATGCTGTTCCTGCTGTTCTCCTACTGGGCAAACACCGTGACGGACCCCCTGCTTCTGCTGCTCATCCTCCTGACCGCCCTGTCGCTGGCGGGCGTGATGGTCTGGGGGCTGGTTTCCGCGGCTGCCCTGCGGCAGACAGAGGCGGCCGAACAGACAGCAAGGTCCCAGCTGGAAAACCAGCGCAGGGAATATGAGGAACTTCGGGAGAAGCTGGAGCAGGGACGGAGATACCGCCATGATATGCGGCACCACCTCCAGGTGCTGGAGGGTCTGTTCAGCCAGGCGAAATCCCATGAGGGGCTGGAATACATCAGCGCGCTGAACGGGCAGCTCCATGCGCTGGCACCGGAGGTCTGCTGCGCCAATGTGACGGTGAACGCCCTGCTCCGCTCCTGCCTCGGCAGGGCCAGGGCCTGCGGCTGCACGGTGGACTTGAAGGCGGATATCCCCGAGCGCTGCCCGGTGGACGAGCTTGACCTGTGCGTGGTGTTGGCAAATGGGATTGAAAACGCCATCCACGCCTGCCAGAAGAACGAAAGCGCGGCGGACAAGTGGATCCGCGTCCGCGTGGCGACCCACGAAAACGGCGTGATTGCGCTGACGGTCGAAAACCCCTGCCGGGAGGAGATCGCCTTCGGCCCGGACGGCCTGCCAAAAACTGGGCCCTCTGAGGAGCACGGCATGGGGCTGAAGAGCGTCGATACCGTGGTGAAGCACTATGGAGGCATTCTGGCGTGCGAGCAGCACGACGGGGCGTTTCTCCTGAAGGCGGTGCTGTCCCCGCAAAAAACGGATGGCCGGCCCAACAAGGGCGGCGCCGCGGGAGCGGCGGTCCGCGTAGGGATGATCGTGCTCCTTTGCGTGGTGGGCCTCAACTGCATGCCGGACCTGGCACGGGCGCTGGAGGCGGTGCCTGTCCTTGGCCCTGTCATCCGGATCGCGGATCTGCGCACATACCACCTGCATTGGGGAGACACCTCGATTTCCGGCGAGCTTCCGGTGCTGGAGGACGCCGCGGAGGCGGAAACTCCCGCCCCTTCCGCCTCCACGGCGCCGGCCGGGAACGGGGCGGAGGAGATGAACGAGCAGACGGCGGCGTATATCGCCCAGGTGCAGGAGACCTTCCTCTGGTACGCGGCGCGGGAATATCAGGGCTATGTGGCGTCGGACACGGGATATCAGGTGCTGCGGGATGACGAGGAGTTGCTGTCCCTGTGCTTTTACACCACGCTCAACGCCGGCGGGTCTGTGGATTACAGCCGGTATTTCACGCTGGACAAGCAAACCGGGCGGATCCTCTCCCTGTCCGACCTGTTCCTGGAGGGCAGCGACTACATAGGGGCCATCAGCGGCGATATCCTCCGGCAGATGGAAGAACAGGTGGAGGCGGGGGAGGGGGACTACTTTATCCCCGGCGGCATCTGGCCGGAGGAGGACTGCTTCCAGGCCATTGACGCCGACCAGGACTTTTATCTGGATGCGTCCGGCAACCTGGTCATCGTGTTTGAGGAATATGAGGTGGCGCCGGGATCCATGGGCATGCCCAGCTTTGTCATCGACACCCAGGCCATAGCGGACATCCGGAAGCCGTAACCGGTTTCGGAGGCGCAGGCGCAGATCCGAAAAATCGGAGCATCCCCGTTAAAAAAGGGGGATGCTCCGATTCTTTTATGGTATGGTTTCGGGAATGGCCCGCTGCAGGAAGCTGCCGCGCAATCCGGCATACCTCATAAGACAACACGCAGCGTAAAATGCCCGTTTTCCGCGGTGTATTGATAGGAGGCGCCGTGCTTTTCGCAGAAAGCGGCGATGGAGTGGCTTCCGATCCCGTGGCCCTGCCGGGTGGAAACCGGAAGCCCCGACGCATCAAAGCGGACGGTCCCGGCATAGGGGTTGGAGAACTCAAACATCAGATTGGGATAGGAGATGATTTTGCAGCGAATTTCCCGCTGGGCCTCCGGCAGGCGCATGCAGGCATGGATGGCGTTTTCCAGGGCGTTGGAAAAAACGATGGCCAGTTCCGCTTCCTCCACAGGCAGCTTGTCCGCAAGGGCGATGTGGGCGTCCACCCGGATGCCCCTGCGCTGGGCCTGGCCAAAGTAGGCGGAGAATACAGCGTCCAGCACGGGCGGGCGGCACCAGTGGACGGGCTTGCGTTCTTCCAACTGGGTCTGGGCCGCGCCGATAAAGGCCAGCGCCTCCTGGGCTTTCCCCTGGGACACCAGCTCCGCGATGGCCCGGAAACGGTGGCGCAGGTCGTGCCGCTCGATCCGGATCGCGTCTTCCACTGTCTGGACGGCCTCCATCCGGCTCTGGAGGGCGGAGAGCTGCAGGGCCGACAGCTGGGCGTTGCGGCGGGCCTCATCCTCTTTCTGGACCCGCTCGAAAAAAAGGTACATCAGATAATACGAGCAGGCGCACACCACGATCAGGCCGTACAGCACGATTGCCGCCGGCATCGGCTCCTGCCGGAAATAGACGTAGTTTGTGTAAAGCATCAGCAGGCTGGTCGTGACCGGGATCAGGGAGAGGATCATCCAGCCATAGTCCAGCTGGCACAGCATTTTGCGGCAGGTCCGCGCAAATTTCTTCAGCACGAAATACAGCAGGATCAAAGAGACGACCCGCACCGCCAGCGACAGCCCGGGAACATCCGGCATGAGCGCCTGCGCCACATATCCGTTTACCCCGCAGATACACCCCACATAAGCGCCGTTGGCGACGCTGAACACCGTGCGGAACCCCCTGTATCGGGAACACCAGACGGTGGCAATCGTATACGGGGTCACCAGGGTCAACACGCCGAACCGGGAGTAGAAGTCGAAATGGCCCAGCGCAACCCACACCACATTGGCCGCGACGATCCCTCCTGCCAGGGCCAGCCAGCACAGCCGCCATGTCCGCACGGGCTGCCGGAATTCCACAAGGAGTATCACATAGATGCCCAGGAATACTTGGGTCACTGCCAAAGTCAGTGCCTCATACAGATCCTGGTTCATCTCCGCGCCCCCTTTTGGAAGCCGCCTGCCTGCCGCGATTCTTCCAGCCAGAAGTTGCCCCAGGCGTGTTTCAGCGCGGGTACGGAGGCCCGGGGGACGGCAACGGCGCAGCCGTTGTCCAGGAGGACCTCCTGCCCCTTCACTCCAGCGACGTGCTGGAGATTGAACGCGAAACTGGAACCGCACTGGAAAAACCGCGGGTCGGAAAGGAGCGGTTCCACCGCGGTGCGGAACGTGACGCGCAGGCTCATGGAATTCACATTGCCGCCGGCGCAATAATAGCGCAGGCACCGCCCGACCCGCTCCACATACAGGATCTGATCCAGCAGGAGCCGGCGCGGCCCGTCCCGCGTGGTGACCACGATGGCCTTCTGCCGGCGGTGATTCAGCTTTTCCACCGCCGCGTCCAACACATCAAAAAGCCGTTCCTTCTGGATGGGCTTGAGCAGATAGAAGAAAGCGCGCACGGAATAGCTGTCGATGGCGTAGTCCGAGGACGTGGTCAGATAGATGATCTCTCCGCCGTTTCCCAGCTCCCGCAGCTGCTGCCCAGTCTGGATCCCGTTCAGCTCCGGCATGATGATGTCCAAAAGATAGAGGTCAAAGCCGCCGGTTTCCTCCACCTTGTTGAGCAGGGCCTGCCCGCACGGGAAGGTATGGATCTGCCCGGACAGCTCGGGACGGCTGTGGAGATATTCCCGGGCAAAATTTGCCGTCTGCTGTACATACCACGCCTCATCGTCGCAAATCGCTATGCTGAGCATCCGTCCTCAACCTCCTTCGGCCATGGTGCTTTACAAAAAATGCGCAAGCAGACATGGATTTTGCGCAGTTTGTATGAAACGAATCGGGAGCGTAGTAAAGTAATATCACGCCGTCAAGTTATTTGTCAATAGACCGGTTCAAGGCCGCTGAAACAGCCTGGAGAGGGGGAAACTTCTGTGGAACATGTGCGCGAAGGGGGGATCCGGCTGCCGATGCCGAAACCAGGCGGCAGCGTATGGCCCAAGGACGCCTGCCCGGCATTTTCCCCGCGGGACGGCTGGCTGCCCATCGAAAAGGAGCAGTGCTGGTACTGCAAGTACGCCAATTTCCACCTGACGGCTCCCGTGGCGCTGGACGTTGGGATCTGCTGCTATCCGCAGGCCCAGATGGAATAAAAACCGGGCATACCCGGCGGGACGCCTGGGTGCGCGCCAGTGGAAACAGAAAGGACAGGAGAAAAGAGACATGACCATGGAACTGTGCGATACCCGGCGGGACTGCCCCTGCACTTATGACTGCCCGCGGCACGGAAAGTGCTGCGCCTGCGTTGCCCACCACCGGGACCATGACGAGGGCGTGCCGGGCTGTTTTTTCTCCAAAGAGGCGGAAGCCACGTATGACCGGAGCGTCGCGGCGCTGGCCCGGGATCATGGAATCATCCAATAAAGGGAAGTTTTGTTCGTGGGAAAACAGACACATACCCTGGAGAAGAGGGAAGAAACCGTCCTGCTGGACGCGGCGGGGATCGACCGCCTCGCGGCCCTGCTGACCGAGGCCCTGAAGCAAGCGGCGGTAGAACGGAAGGAAGCGCTCCGGCTCCGGCTGGCGACAGAGGACATCCTGGCGGTGTGGCAGCGCGGCGTCGCGGCAGACACCCCGTGCCGCTTCCGATGCGGGACCCGATGGGGGCGCACGTACATAGAGCTGCTGGTCCCCGGGCGGCGGGATGACCCGTCCGATGCGGACGCGGCGGAGGGCGGGCAGGTTTTATATTCCAGCCTGCTGGCCCAGGCGGGTCTCGCACCCGCCTACAGCTATCAGGACGGGGTGAACCGTCTGGCGTTTTACCCACCAAAGCCGCAGAGGCTCAGCTCTCTGGCCCAGCTCCTGCTGGCAATCGCCGCGTCGGCTGCCTGTGGGCTGCTCTGCTTCGCCGCGCCGGATGGGGTGCGACATGCCGTGTCCGGCGCCGTCACGCCTCTGTTCAACGCGCTGATGGGAATTTTGCAGGCGCTGGCTGGGCCGATGATCTTCCTGAGTGTGTGCTGCGGCATTGTGAATATCGGGGATGTGCAAACCCTGGGGAAGATCGGCAAGACGGTCCTGACCCGTTTCCTGGCAGGCATTTACCTGGTCATTTGCGCTACCGCCGTGTGCGCCGCGTGGCTGTTCCGGACGGACAACGGCGCCGCGGCAGCGGGCTCCAACGCCGCGGCTCAGATTTACGATATGATTCTGGGCGTGATACCCAGCAATCTGGTTTCTCCCTTCCTGGATGGGAACACGCTCCAGATCATTTTTATGGCCGTCTGCGTGGGGGCCGCCCTGCTGGTGCTGGGAAGAAAGGCCGGCGCGGTGCACGATGTATTCGACCACGCCAATACCCTGATCCAGTTCCTGATGGAGCTGGTAAGCCGGTATATTGCGGTGTTCGTCTTTATCAGCCTGCTGTCCATGATGCTCTCCCAATCCCTCGCCGGGCTGCGCGGCGTGGCCAAAGGACTCTTACTGGGGATTGCCGTCTGCCTGATATGGCCGCTTCTGTATGCGCTGGCGGCTTCTGTCCGCATGAAAACGTCTTTCCCGCTGCTGCTGCGGAAGCTGCTGCCCACATACCTCATCGCGCTGTCCACGGCGTCCTCCTCCGCGGCGCTTTCTACAAACTTGGAGACCTGTGAGAGACAGCTCGGGATCTCCCCGCGCATTGCCGGTTTTGCCGTCCCGCTGGGGCAGGTGATTTTCAAAACAGGCGCTGCGGCCGGCTTTTTCGCTCTTGCCCTTGGCCTGGCCGAGTTTTACGGCGTGGCGATGCCGCTGTCCTGGACCGTGACCGGCGGGCTGGTGTCCGGGCTGCTCGCGATTGCGGCCCCGCCGGTCCCCGGCGGCAGCCTGACCTGCTATACTGTGCTGCTCACGCAATTGGGGATCCCGGAGGAGGCCATCGGCCTGGCGGTGGCGGGGAACGTGATTCTGGATTTCTTCATGACATCCTGCGGAATTTCCTGCCTGCAATCGGAACTGATCCTCGCGTCCAACCGGCTGGGGATGCTGGATATTGAGACATTGAGAAGGGAGCCAACCGAATGAAACGGAAAACCGGGAAAAGGGCCTGCGCGCTTTTGTGCGTCCTGGTGTTGTCTCTCGGCCTGATGCCATCCGCAGCCGCGGCGCAGGGCGGAGCGCGCTTTTCGGAGCTGGAGGACTTCTCCGGAGCCGTTGTGGCGACCATGACCGGCACGATCCACGACCAGATCATGAGCGGCAGCGTGGATGGCGTGGAGTACCAGTATTACGATGACGTCTCATCCATGCTGCTGGCTTTGCAAAACAGCCTGGTGGACGCGATTGTGACCGACCTGCCGATTGCCCAGCTGGCGGTGGCCAGACAGCCGGGACTTGCCATTTTCCCGGAGACCCTGGCCCCGGACAGCTATGGCCTGGGCCTCCCCAAAGACAGCCCGCTGACGGACCAGATCAGCGCCATCATCGAGGCTTACGCGGCGGACGGCACGCTGGACGCCCTGGCGGAGAAGTGGATGGGCTCTGACGAGAGCGTCAAGACCATCGAACTGGAAGAGTATGACGCCCCCAACGGCACGCTGCGCTATGCCCACGACTCCACCACGGAGCCCATGAGCTATGTTGGCGACAACGGCCAGTCCATGGGCTATGAGGTGGAGCTGGTGTACCGGATTGCCCGGGAGTTGGGGATGGAGCTGGAAGTTACTCAGACCATGTTCAGTTCCCTGATCCCGATGTTGAGCAGCGGGAGGGCGGATATCATCTCCGGCTCTATCAGCATCACCGATGAGAGAAGGGAGAGCATTGACTTTCCCACCGCCCTGTATACCGGCGGTGTGGTGATCCTGGCCCGGGCGGAGGATTTGGGGATGCCGGAGGACGGCGTCCGCTTCCAGACCCTGGCGGATTTTTCCGGCACCACGGTGGCGGCCTTTACCGGCACGACCCACGACCAGATTCTTCTGGATCATGTCGATGGTGTACAGTTCCAGTATTTTGACGACTTTTCCTCCCAGCTCCTGGCCCTCCAGTCTGGGACGGTGGATGCCGTGATCAACGACCTGCCTGTGGTCAACCTGGCGGCGGCCCGGCAGCCGGACTTGGCTGTGTTCCCGGAGATTGTTGCCGAGGACAGCTATGGGCTGGGCCTCCAGAAGGACAGCCCGCTGACGGAGCCGGTCAGCGCCATCATCGAGCAGTTTCAGGCGGATGGGACGCTGGACGCCCTGGAGGCGGAATGGATGGGCGCCGACGAAAGCGCCAAATCGGTGGATGTGGGGGAGTATGACGCCCCCAACGGCACATTGCGCTATGCGCATGACTCCACCATGGAGCCCATGAGCTATGTGGGAGACGACGGCACATCCATGGGTTACGAGGTGGAGCTGGTGACCCTGATCGCCCGGGAACTGGGAATGAAATTGGAGGTTACCCAGGGCAACTTCAGCGGCATTATGGCCATGCTCCAGAGCGGCATGGTGGATATTATCTCCAGCTCTATCAGCATCACGGACGAGCGGCGGGAGAGCATAGACTTCCCCACCGCCCACTATACCGGCGGCGTGTCCCTCCTGGTCCGGGCGGAGGACCTGGGCCGTGTGGTGGAATCGGAGGAAGGCGGCTTCTTTGCCGGGCTGGCCGACAGCTTTTACCGGAACTTTATTGAGGAGAACCGGTGGGAGATGGTGCTGTCCGGCCTGGGCGTCACCTGCGTGATCTCCATTTTTTCCGCGCTGTTTGGCACGATCCTGGGCTTTGGCCTTTGCCTCGTCCGCAGGAGCCGATACCGCCTTGCCTCCGGGATCGCGGCGGTCCTAATCCGCTTTATCCAAGGGATCCCGGTGCTGGTCCTTTTGATGGTGCTGTTCTATGTGGTGTTTGCCCAGAGCCATCTCAGCGGCGTCGTTGTGTCGATTGTGGCTTTTTCCATCAATTTTGCCGTCTATGTCTCCGAGATGATCCGCACCGGCATCAACGCGGTGGATGTGGGCCAGTGGGAGGCGGCCTCTGCCCTGGGATTCGGAAGGGTCAAGACCTTTACGAAGATCATCGCGCCCCAGGCCGCGCGGCATATTCTCCCGGTCTATCGGGGAGAGTTCATTTCCATGGTCAAGATGACCTCGGTGGTGGGCTATATCGCGGTACAGGATCTGACAAAAGCCACGGACCTGATCCGAAGCCGCACCTTCGAGGCGTTCTTCCCCCTGATCGTGTCCGCCGCGATCTACTTCCTGCTGGCCTGGGCGCTGACCGCGGCGCTCAGCGTGATGGAGCGGAAGATTGACCCCAAGCGCCGCCGGCGGGAACTCAGGGGGATCCAGACGGCAGGCGTCCAGCGGGAGACAGCGCGCGCGCCGGAGCAGCTGGCGGATGCGGAGCCGGTTATTGAGATCTCCCATCTGACGAAGGTCTATCCCAACGTGACGCCGCTGAAGGATGTCAACGCGGAGATCCGCAGGGGAGAGGTGATCTCAATTATCGGGCCCTCCGGCACGGGAAAGAGCACACTGCTCCGCTGCCTGAACCGGCTGGAGACCCCCACTGGCGGCAGCGTGAAGGTGTTTGGGCAGGAGCTGACCACCGCCAGGGCCGCCCAGCTCAGCGCGGTGCGCCGCCGGATGGGGATGGTATTCCAGAGCTTTAACCTCTTTGCCCACCTGACCATCATCGAGAACATCATGCTGGGCCCGGTGGAGCTGCTGGATATTTCCCGGCAGGAGGCCTATGACCGGGGGGTGGAACTGCTGCGGAAAGTCGGCCTGGGAGAGAAGGCCTTCAACTATCCCGACGAGCTCTCAGGGGGGCAGCGGCAGCGCGCCGCCATCGCCCGCACCCTGGGCATGCGCCCGGACATCGTCCTGTTTGACGAACCGACCAGCGCCCTGGACCCCACCATGGTGGGCGAGGTCCTCTCCGTCATCCGTAACCTGGCGACCCAGGGCCTGACCATGCTGATCGTGACACACGAGATGAAGTTTGCCCGGGATGTGTCCACGCGGGTGTTCTATATGGACCAGGGCGTAATCTATGAGGACGGGACGCCGGAGCAGGTGTTTGGCCACCCGAAGACAGACCGCTGCCAGGCGTTTGTGCTGCGCCTGAAGACCTACCACTGCAAGATCACCACAAAGGACTTTGACTTCATCGGCGCGGCCACCGAAATCGACAATTTCGCCCGCAAGCAGCTCCTGGGCGCCCAGCAGTCGCTGAAGTTCCAGCAGATCTTCGAGGAATTGTGCGTGGCCTGCATCCTGCCGCATCTGCCGGATGAAGCCTGCTATGTGGACTTTGGGGCCATGTGCAGCGAGGACGGCAGCGAATGCCGAGCCGTCATATCCTGGCACGGAGAGGCCTTCGACCCGATCCAGGAAGGCGACGCCATCAGCGTGAAGTTGGCCCTCAGCCGGACAAAAGATCACGCTTATACATACGCAGACGGAAAGAACTCGCTGACAATCTTGTTTTAGGCAGAGCGCGGGTGCGCAGGAGAAGCGCGGCCCGGCGGGGAAGCGCCGGGGTCTTCCGCGATCTTGGCGATTGCAGAGACGGGGCGCGGATTCTTTGGCGGGTGACGGCTTGCGGCATCCGCAGAAAAAGACCGCAGCCATCAACACATAGAATATGGAGGTTCATCATTATGACAATTCAGAAAGACTTGAACGGCAGCGCGCTCCATGTGGCGTTGGAAGGGCGGTTGGACACCACCACCGCGCCACAGCTGGAGGCGGAGCTGAAGGCGTCCATGGACGGGATTACGGAACTGGACCTGGACTTTGAGAAGCTGGAGTACCTGTCCTCCGCCGGCCTGCGTGTGCTGCTGGCCGCCCAGAAGGTCATGAACAAGCAGGGGAAAATGGTGATACGGCATGTGAACGAAACCATCCAAGAGGTGTTTGAGGTGACCGGGTTCGTTGACATCCTCACCATTGAATAGCGCATATGAGGGAGTCTTACATGAAATCTCAGGAGATCAGACTGACCAACAACCTGTCCTGTGCTGTGGAAGCTTTGCAGATGGTGGAGACCGCCTCCGCGGAGGCGGGGCTGGACCGGGAGCAAACCAATGTCCTGCGTCTGTTGACCGAGGAGATGATCTCCATGACAACAGACATCCTGAAGACCTGCCAGGGGAAGCTGTGGCTGGAGTATGAGCACGGGGACTGCGCGCTGCACCTGAACGCCATGGCGCCTATGGAGGGAGAGGCGAAAGCGGCGTTTGTCGCCGCGTCAAAGGAAAAGATCAACGCCCCCATCAAGGGCCTGAAAAACAAGATCAGCGCGCTGTTTGCCGGACTGCTGATCTATCAGGAGTTCCCGGACTACTACCAGGCGGTCAGCGGGAGCTTCCTGAGCGGCGCCTCCTCGGGGATGTCCCCCTTCCGGTCCTCGTCCCCGGTGTGGTCCCTGTCCGAATATGAAAAGGGCCGCCTGCCGGAGGAAAAATTCGCGGAACTGGAGGGCGTGGAGAAGTCCATCCTCCTGGGGTTTGCCGACGACGTCGTTGTCTCGGTAAAAAACAACTGGGTCGACTTGACGGTGAAGAAGCATTTTTCCGCGCCGCGGCAGGCGCAGATGCCCCGGTTCACCGGCTTGTCCCATATCTGCATTTTCGTGGACGATCTCATGGCTGCCGTGTCCTATTACCGGAAGCTGCTGGGCGCCGTGCCCGACCACTATCTCTCCCACTGGAAGAACAAGGGATTTTTCCAAGCCGCGGGCTTCCTTGCGGAGGCCGGGGAAGGCGACGTCTCCATCGCCTTTGTCAACGTGCCCGGCACAAAGCTGACCCTGGAGCTGATGCAGTACCACTATCCGGAGGGGCGGAAGACGCCGGTCATTTTTGCCGCCAACGACGTCAGCGGGGCGCGCCATGTGGCGCTGAAGGTCACCAACATCGAGGAGGCCTTCCTGCATATCAAGTCCATGCCCGATACACAGCTCATCAACCAGACAAACGCGTACCGGGTATTCCAGATCAGCGAGACGCTGCCCTCCGAGGTCCGCTTCTTTGACCAGGACCTGCGGGAAAGCGACGAGCGCAATATACAGACGGCCAGGATTCTCAGCGGGGTACGGTATTTCTACTTTATTGATAAATACGGCCTGCAATGGGAATTTGAGCAGGGCCACAGCGATATCGGGGAGTGAAAGCGGCAGGTACGGCGGGGGCTTTCGTCTCTGCCTCGTCCTCAAGGTAAAAGGCAATGCGTATGAAAGAAAAAGTCTTATTCACAAATCCAATCTTTGTGGAAAATGAGCGGGAGGCCAACCAGTATGCCTGCCGCTGCCTGCAGGTGATGGCCCTCATCGCCCTGCTGGCCTGGGTGCTGAACCTGCTGAACATCTTCATTGTGCCCCAGGCCGTGATGAACACCGGCATGCCCGTGTGCATTTTCTTTTTCCTGTTGCCGACCATTTTGAACCGCGCCAGCGCGGCGGCGAGGCAGGACTGGCGGTTCAAATATCTCATTGTCGGCTGCTGCGTTTTGGGGCTTACCGTGCTGTCTGTCGCCATCCCAAAACACACCATACTGGCCTGGGTCGCCCCGGTGGTCCTCAGCTGCCACTACTATTCCCAGAAACTGACGGTAACCGCCTTGGTGGCCTCGGTGATCTGCCTGTGCGCCGCCGGCGTGGGCAGCATGTTTGTAGGGGAAGGGGACCCCAGCTTGCTCCAGGCCATGACGGTGGAGGAGGCGGTGCTTACCCCCGAGATCTTCTGGGAGGCGGTGCTGTTTTTCCTTTTCCCCCGCTCCGTGACGCTGGTGGGGATATCCTTCATCTGCGTCACCATCGCCAGGCGCACCCGCGGGCTGCTGGAACGGCAGGCGGCGGATTCCTCCGCCCGGCAGCGCATTGAGACGGAGCTGAACGTGGCCACCCAGATCCAGGCGGACATGCTGCCCCGGATTTTCCCCGCCTTTCCGGAGCGGAAGGAGTTTGACATCTACGCCAGCATGAGCCCCGCCAAGGAGGTGGGCGGAGATTTCTACGACTTTTTCCTGGTGGACGACGACCACCTGGCCATCGTGATCGCGGACGTCTCCGGAAAGGGCGTGCCGGCGGCGCTGTTTATGGTGATTGCGAAGACGCTGCTGAAAAACGCCACCCAGACGGGCCTGTCCCCCAAGGCCATCCTGGAAAAGGTGAACAACCAGCTTTGCGAGAACAACGAGGCCGAGATGTTCGTCACTGTCTGGCTGGGGATCTACGAGATCTCCACCGGACAGCTCACCGCCGCCAACGCAGGACACGAGTACCCGGCGCTCCGGCACGCGGGCGGCAGTTTCGAGCTGGTGAAAGACCACCACGGCTTCGTACTGGCGGGAATGGAGAACGCCCGTTACCGGGAGTACCGTCTGGAGATCCGGCCGGGGGAGACGCTGTTCGTCTACACGGACGGCGTGCCGGAGGCCACAGACGCGGCCAACACCCTCTATGGAACGGACCGGATGCTGGAAGCGCTGAACGTGGCGCCGGAGAGCGCCCCGGAGAAGCTCCTGGAAACCGTCCGGTCAGATATCGACCAGTTCGTGGGGGACGCGCCGCAGTTCGACGACATCACCATGCTGGCCATCCGGCGGCGGGATACGGGGAAGGAAACCATGAAAAAACGCAGCGTAGAGCCGCGGCTGGAGTGTATCGGGACAGTGAGCGACTTCTTCGAGCAGGAGCTGACGGCCCATCAGGCGCCGCAGAAGGTGATCGCCCAGGTCAACGTGGCCATTGACGAGATCTTCTCCAACATTGCCCGGTACAGCGGGGCCACCTCCGCCACCGTGGGCTGCGAGGTGGAGGAGGGCCGGGCAGTCCTCCGTTTCACCGACAACGGCAGGCCCTATGATCCCACGCAGCAGTCCGACCCGGACACCACACTGGGGGCCGAGGAGCGGGAAATTGGAGGCCTGGGCATCTTTATGGTCAAAAAGACCATGGACCGCATCGCCTATGCGTATGCCGACGGGATGAATGTGCTGACCATTGAAAAGAGCTGGTGAACGCAAAGCGGTGAAACAATAGGATATTTAAGGATGGCTCTTCCGGAGCGTTCCCGGGCACCAATGGAAAACATTGGGGAAACGCGCCGCCAAAAACGCCAAAGGCCCTTGGGGTTTTAGCGCCCCAAGGGCCTTTGGCATTGCGAACGGCGCTGCGCGGTTAAGGCTTCCGCAAGAGGAGCCTGGCAAGCCGGCGGCAGCAGGCTCGGAGAGAAACGGAAGGACAAGAAAATGGCGGCATTTTTCTGCCGGAGAAGGCAAAAAGAATACCGGAGCGGAATGATTTCATAAAAATTTCCCTTTCGTGCTTGCTGAGGGAAATTCTCATCTTGGATCAAATACCGCCTACAGGTGGAAAAATAAATCAGGATTCAATAAATTCTGTCGGAAATCCAGAGCGCCATCGGGTCTGACAACAGTGTCAGACCCGATTTTTCTATGGAATTCAACTTTGAAAAGGACTGCCATGGGGACGCTTTGCCCGTCGCCTTTTTGCAAAAACATACTCATCCCATAAAGAAACAGGGAATCATTCGTGGCATTCCTCCCCTTGTTTGGTTAATCACAAATGGTATTAGAATCAAAAAATTCTGTTATTTAGAAAGAATAAAAAAATATATAGAAAAATTGAAAATATAGACTCCGAACATATTGCGCGTCAATCGAAAATGTGCTTTTATTATGAAAAAGGTGAGAAAACATATATAAAATTGTATATTATTCACAATCAAAGTCATGTGTTGAAAAGAAAAACGAAAATTCCAAATAGTAGAATTTTTTTGAAAAGCACTCGGGCCGTCAGCAGCTCCCTGCTGTATTATTATTCAGAAAGCCAGCAGGGGGACGCAATAAAAGCACGCAATTTGGAAAGGAGAAATCGCAATGTCCATTGCAAACATTCAGCAGTATCTTCAGGAGAAGGCAAAACTCCCCATCTCCGATCTGCATGACCGTCCGACTTCCACCCAGACCTTTGCAGGCGGTTCTCACTACCGGATTGAAATTGCCGGAATTGAATCTGTAACCAACTATGAGACGCTGGTGAAAGAGGCAAAGCGCAGGGGGATTCCCGTGCATCGCGTCATCGGCACTGTGGGGGGCTCCGCAAGGCTTACCATGAGTGAGCTGAAGGAATATGCCGCCATTGCCGCAGAAAACCGCATTGAGACGTTGGTGAATCCCATTCCCTCCCGCAGCTGGGACAATGGCCGCCAGTATCTGACGTCCGAGGGCTATGTTTCTGGCATGCGGATCCGGGGACAGGACAACCTGATGCTTTGGCTCAAGGAGATGGACCGCTGCATTGAGGCGGGCCTTCGCGGTTTTTTGATCTGTGATGAAGGCGTACTCAGCGTAGTCGCTGCGCTGCGGGCAGACGGCGTCATTCCCAAGGACGTGAAATTCAAAGTCTCTGTTTTCGCCGGTCATGCCACGCCGGCCGGGGCCAAGCTGATCGAGAGCCTGGGCGCGGACAGCTTTAATCCCCTGGCGGATCTGGATCTGTCCATGCTGGCGGCGATCCGCAGCGTTACCAGCCTGCCGATGGATATATACATGAGCATTGTGGACGCCATGGGCGG
>CALWOS010000107.1 GCA_944383185.1 uncultured Oscillospiraceae bacterium | reverse complement strand
CGGCAGCGCACCTCCATCCTCCCATCCGCCACACTGCTGTGATTCATCCGCAGATGTTTGGCGTAGGTCAGCGTCTGCTGGACAGGATGGAGCCTTTCCTCAAAGCGGCTTTCCGCTTGGGACAGACAGATGGAGACGCTGCTCTCCCGCCCGGCCGTATTTTCTTCAATGGCGTTCCACTGCTTGAGCTCTATGACCAGTACCAGCGGCTTTCCCGTTGCTTTTCCTTCTCCCAGGAGCACGGCGTCGATCCGGCCGCCAATAGGGGTCTGATACTCCAGAACCAAGGTCAGCGCGTCCAGTCCTGCCTGATGCAGGACCGTGACCAAAACGGGAATGGAGTTCTCCCAGGATCGATATTCTGCTTCGGAAGGGCTCCCCTGGGACTCGCGCAGATGGCCGGCAATTTCCTTCCCGCTCATAGAATAGAGCGCTCCTATGGTAGCGATATAACATCTATTTGCTCTGTCCATAACACCGCTCCTTCCGGCAGGATGATTGTCTTGCATTATATCATGAATGTTTTGATGATGCACCCCGCATTCTTTTATGATACTCCCAGGCGCCCGCTTCCAGTTCAAGTTCAGCTTGCGCTGCCATGTAGCATCTATTTTTTCTTTTTCATGCCGTCAAAGTTGCTGCTGACGCAAACGCGCGCGCAACCTGGGTTCAGATTTTTAATAATGGCGGCTGCAAATCATGTAAGCGCAAATAGAAAACTGCTTGACACGTGACAGCACCGGGCAGGAGCATATCCCTGCCCGGTGCTGTTTTTCCAAAATCAGTTGGGTATTGCAGACCGGAAAGTCAATCCCCGTAGACGTCTGCAAGGATCTGCGCGGTGGCGGCCTTCCGGCAGCGCTCACAGAGGGTCTCCGGCTCCTGGCCGCAGCGCTTGGCTGCCAGCTCCAGCTCCTCCCGGGTGCCCAGGATCCTGCCGCAGGAGGCGCAGCGCACCAGCTGGAAGGTCTTGCCCCAGATGGTCCGGGTCTCCGCTGTCTCCGTAAGGGGAATGGCCTCGGTGGGGCAGACGTTGGCGCAGGCGCCGCAGCCAACGCACACGGTACTGGGCTCGTGGTAAGGGGTGGCGATCTCCTTGAGCACCCCCCGGTTCACTGTGGAGATGGCGCCCACGCTCAGCTCCGTGCAGGCCCGGGTACACAGGCCGCAGAGAATGCATTTTCCCGTGTCGGCCGGGGTGAGGCGGGGAAGCTCCGGGGCGCCGTACAGCCTGCACATCCCGGCGATCCTCCGGCTCTCCGGCGCGCGCTTGCGCAGCAGAGCCAAAACCATGCCCCGCTCCCGCCGGACCCGCTCACTGTCGGTCTCCACGGTGCACTCCCGCTGGATGGGGTAGACGCAGGAGACCACGATCTTGGGGCCTCGCCCCTCATCCACCTCCACCAGACAGACCCGGCAGCTCCCCTGGCCGGCCAGGGCGGGATGGTGACAGAGGGTGGGGATGGGAATGCCGTTGCGCCGTGCGACCTCCAGGAGGAATTCCCCCTTCTCGCAGGTACAGGTCTTGCCGTTGATGGTGATGTTCACAGCCCAGCCCTCCCTTTTGCTTCCACTGCGTCAAAGCGGCAGGCCTCCCGGCAGCTGCCGCAGACGATGCAGCGGGTATTGTCGATGACCCGGGGCACCTTTTTGCCGCTGCCGGAGATCACGCCGGCGGGGCAGGCCCGCTGGCATGCGCCGCAGCCCACGCACTTGTCCGGATTGATGACGAAGCGCGTCAGCGCGGTGCACACCCCGGCGGGGCAGCGGTGCTCCTTGATGTGGGCCTCGTACTCGTCCCGGAAGTATTTCAGCGTGGTCCGCACCGGGTTGGGGGCGGACTTGCCCAGGGCGCAGAGGGAGGCGTCCTCCAGCGTGTCGCACAGCTGCTCCAGAAGCTCCAGATCGCTCTCCTGGCCGCGGCCCTCGCAGATGTCCGTGAGAATGGCCAGCATGTGCCGCAGCCCCTCCCGGCAGGGGGTGCACTTGCCGCAGGATTCCTCGGAGAGGAATTTGATGTAGTAGCGGGCCACTTCCACCATGCAGCTGCGGTCGTCCATGACGATCATGCCGCCGGAGCCCATCATGGCGCCCCGGGCCTTCAGCGTGTCGAAGTCCACGGGCAGGTCCAGCATGTCCGCCGGGATGCAGCCGCCGGAGGGGCCGCCGGTCTGGACGGCCTTGAAGGGCCGGTTCCCCTTGACGCCGCCGCCGATGTCGTAGATGAGGTGGCGCAGCGTGGCCCCCATGGGCACCTCCACCAGCCCCGTGCGCTTGACCTTGCCCACCAGGGCAAAGACCTTGGTGCCCTTGGAGCGCTCCGTGCCCAGCTTGGCGAATTCCGCGCCGCCGTGCTCCAGGATCACGGGCACGTTGGCCAGGGTCTCCACGTTGTTGAGCACCGTGGGGCAGTCCCACAGGCCCCGCTGGACGGAGCGGATGTACTTGGCCCGGGGCTCGCCCACCCGGCCCTCCACAGAGGCCATCAGGGCGGTGGACTCGCCGCAGACAAAGGCGCCGCCGCCCCGGACCACGCTGAGCTTCAGCCGCCGGTCCGAGCCCAGGATATGCTCGCCCAGGATGCCGCGAGCCTCCGCCTGGGCGATGGCCTCCTGGACGTTGTGGACGGCCAGGCCGTACTCGTCCCGGATATAGAGGAAGCCCTCTTCCGCCCTGATGGCCAGGGCGCAGATTGCCATGCCCTCCAGGACGCTGTGGGGATCGCCCTCCAGGATGGACCGGTCCATGAAAGCGCCCGGGTCCCCCTCGTCCCCGTTGCAGGCCACGTATTTGGGAAAACGCTCCAGCTCCATGGCGGAGCGCCATTTGGTCCCGGTGGGGAAGCCGGCGCCGCCCCGGCCCCGGAGGCCGGAGGCCTCCAGCTCCCGGACGATCTCCTCGCCCGTCATGGTCAGGGCCTTTTTCAGGGCGCGGTAGCCCCCGTGCGCCATGTAATCCTCCACGCTGGAGGGCTCGATTTTTCCGATGTTCCGCAGGGCGACCTTCATCTGGGGCGCATAGAAGGGGTTTTCCTGCTGGCTGCGCACCCGCTGCCCCGCGTCGTTCTTGTAGAGGAGGCGTTCCACCGGCGCGCCGGCCAGGATGGTCTTTTCCACAATCTCCCCGACGTCCTGCACCTGAACTTTATAGTAGGTGATGTCGTCCGGCAGGATCTGGACCAGGGGGCCGTTCTCGCAAAAGCCGTTACAGCCGGTCTCCTTGACCACACACTCCACCTGGTGGTCCGTGCCCGCCAAAAGCTGCCGGAAGGCCCCGGCCACCTTTTTGCTGCCGTTGGCCAGGCAGCCGGTGCCGCAGCAGACCAAAACCGTCTTGCTCAAGGCTGCCCCTCCTCTCTGTACTGCCCCAGGATCTCCGGCAGCCGCTCCATGGTCACCTTGCCGTAGTAGGTGTCGTCCACCACCATCACCGGGGCCAGGGCGCAGGAGCCCAGACAGTTGACCAGTTCCAGAGAGAACTGGCCGTCGGCGGAGGTTTCCCCCGCCTGGATGCCCAGAAGCCGCTCCACGCCGCCCACCAGGTTCACAGAGCCCCGGATGTGGCAGGCTGTGCCGTCGCAGAGCTTGATGATATGCCGGCCCTTGGGCTTGAGGCTCAGGGCCTTATAGAAAGTGGCCATGGCGTATAAGCTGGACAGGGGACAGTCCAGATATTCCGCCAGGGCCTCCATCCCCTCCCGGGGGATATAGTTGAAATGGCGCTGCATGTCCTGGAGCATGGCCAGGCTGTAGCGCTGCTGTGCCGGATAGTTGTGCAGGATGTCCGTGATCGTCTGCATATCCACTTGCACCGGCCCTCACCGCCTTTCCTATTGACTGATAAGCTGTGGCTGCCTTCCGCCGGACGGCCGCTCAGCCCCCGGCCACCACCGGGAAGATCTGCACCGTGTCCCGGTCGGCCAGGGGCGTGTCCAGCCCCTGGAGGAATTCCACCCGCCGCCCGTTGACCATGACGATGACCCGCTCTCCCAGGGCCGTGCCGTCCGGGGAGAAGAACTCTCCCCGAAAGGCAGGGCCGAACCGGCCGCTGAGTTCCTCGCCCAGCC
>CALWOS010000106.1 GCA_944383185.1 uncultured Oscillospiraceae bacterium | reverse complement strand
GCATCCCCTGCTTCGGCCCCCGGAAAAATGCCGCCGCCATTGAAGGCAGCAAGGTCTTTGCCAAGGAGCTCATGGCCCGCCACGGCATCCCCACCGCCGCGTACCGGGTGTTTTCGGACCGGGACGCGGCCATGGAATACGTCAAAACCGCCCCGCTGCCCACGGTGATCAAGGCCGACGGCCTTGCCCTGGGGAAGGGCGTGATCATCGCCGAGACCCGGGAGGCAGCCCAAAAGGCCGTCCGGGCCATGATGGAGGACCGCGTTTTCGGAGAGAGCGGCGCCCGGGTGGTCATCGAGGAATTCCTCACCGGTCCGGAGGTGAGCGTGCTGAGCTTCACCGACGGCAAGACCATCGTACCCATGGTCTCCAGCATGGACCACAAGCGGGCCCTGGACGGAGATCAGGGCCTCAACACCGGGGGCATGGGCACTGTCGCGCCCAACCCCTATTACACCCCTGAAATCGCCCAGGTGTGCATGGACACCATCTTCCTGCCCACCATCCGGGCCATGGCGGAAGAGGGGCGCCCCTTCAAGGGCTGTCTCTATTTTGGGCTCATGCTCACGCCTCAGGGGCCCAAGGTCATTGAATACAACTGCCGCTTCGGCGACCCGGAGACCCAGGTGGTATTGCCCCTGCTGGAGAGCGACCTTCTGGAGATCATGCGCGCCGTGGCGGAGGAACGGCTCACGCCGGAGCTGGTGCGCTTTTCCCGGAAAAGCGCCTGCTGCGTGGTCCTGGCCAGCGAGGGTTACCCCGGGCAGTACGCCACGGGCCTCCCCATCGACATCAGCCCCGATCTCCAGGCCACGGTGTACTTCGCCGGGGCCAAACGCCTGGCCGGAAAACTCCACACCGCCGGCGGGCGGGTCTTGGGCATCGTGGCCACGGCGGACACCCTTCAGGGCGCCGTGGACAAGGCCTACGCCGAGTGCCGCCACGTGCATTTTCAGCACGCCTATTTCCGCCGGGACATTGGAAAACGGGCGCTGGACGCCCTGAAAGGTTGAGAGAGAATGGTCTTTCGGATTTTTGTGGAAAAAAGGCCCCCCCTCCGCAGCGAGGCCCGGGAGCTCCTGGAGGAGCTCCGGTCTTTTGTGGGCATCCAGGGACTGGAGGGGCTGCGCATCCTGAACCGCTACGATGTGGAGCATATCTCCCCGGAGCTCTTTGCCGCCTGCCGGGACACGGTGTTCTCCGAGCCCCCCGTGGACGAGACCTACCCGGAGTTTGACGGCGGCGGCGCCGCGGCGGTGTTCGCCGTGGAATACCTGCCGGGGCAGTTCGACCAGCGGGCGGACAGCGCCGCCCAGTGCGTCCAGATCATCTCCCAGGGGGAGCGCCCCGCGGTGCGCACGGCGAAGGTCTATGCCCTCTACGGCAGCCTGACGCCGGCGGACGTGGCCGCGGTGAAAAAATACGTCATCAACCCCGTGGAATCCCGGGAGGCGGCCTTGGAAAAGCCCGAGACCCTCGCCGTGGACTACGCTGTCCCCACCCAGGTGGAGACCCTCACGGGCTTTACCGCCCTGGAGGATGGGGACCTGGAGGGCTTTGTTGCCCAGTACGGCCTTGCCATGGACCGGGATGACCTGGCCTTCTGCCGGGCGCACTTCCGCAAAGAGGGCCGGGACCCCACCATCACGGAGCTGCGGGTCATCGACACCTACTGGTCAGACCACTGCCGCCACACCACCTTTCTCACCACTATTGACGGCGTGCGCTTTGAAGATCCCCTTCTTCAGAAAACCTGGGAGGATTATCTCGCGCAACGCAAGAAACTGGGCCGCGCCAAACCGGTGAATCTCATGGACATCGGCACCCTGGCGGCCAAGGTCCTGAAAGCGGAGGGGAAGCTTTCCAAACTGGACGAGAGCGAGGAGATCAACGCCTGCACGGTAAAGATCACCGTGGAGGTGGACGGCAAGGCGGAGCCCTGGCTGCTCCTTTTCAAAAACGAGACCCACAACCACCCCACGGAGATCGAGCCCTTCGGCGGCGCGGCCACCTGCATCGGCGGCGCCATCCGGGACCCGCTCTCCGGGCGGAGCTATGTCTACGGGGCCATGCGGGTCACCGGCGGCGCGGACCCCACCAGGCCCGTGACGGAGACCCTCCCCGGGAAACTGCCCCAGCGCAAGCTGGTGACCACCGCCGCGGCGGGCTACAGCTCCTACGGCAATCAGATCGGCCTGGCCACCGGCCAGGTGTATGAGTTCTACCATCCCGGCTACGCCGCCAAGCGCATGGAGATCGGCGCGGTCATCGCCGCCGCCCCGGCGGAAAACGTCCGGCGGGAGCGCCCCGCCCCGGGGGATAAGGTCATCCTTCTGGGTGGGCGCACCGGGCGGGACGGCTGCGGCGGCGCCACGGGCTCTTCCAAGTCCCACACCCTCTCTTCCCTGGAGCAGTGCGGGGCGGAAGTGCAGAAGGGCAACGCCCCGGAGGAACGGAAGCTCCAGCGCCTGTTCCGCAACGCCGAGGCCGCCCGGATGATCAAGCGCTGCAACGACTTCGGCGCCGGCGGCGTCTCTGTGGCCATCGGGGAACTGGCCGGCGGCATGGAGATTGATCTGAACGCCGTACCCAAGAAATATGAGGGCCTGGACGGCACAGAGCTGGCCATCTCCGAGAGCCAGGAGCGCATGGCCGTGGTGGTGGCGCCGGAGGACGCGCCCCGTTTCCTGGCCCTGGCGGAACAGGAAAACCTGGAGGCCACCGTGGTGGCGGAGATCACCGCCGCGCCCCGGCTGGTCATGCGCTGGAACGGAAAAGTCATCGTGGACCTGAGCCGGGAGTTCCTGGACTCCAACGGCGCGGAAAAACACATCACCATCGCCCCGGCAGCGCCGGAGCCCTATGTGCCGGAGATTCCGGCGGCTTTTGTACCGGGCTATGAAAGGCTCGTTTCCAGCCTGGACTTTTGTTCCCGTCGCGGCCTTGCGGAGCGCTTTGACTCCACCATCGGCGCGGGGACGGTGCTCATGCCCTTTGGCGGCAAATTCCAGCGTACCCCCGCCCAAGCCATGGTCCAGACCATCAGCCTGGAACAGGGCCATACAGAGGACTGCTCCCTGATGGCCTGGGGCTTTGACCCCTATATTTCCGAAAAGAGTCCCTACCACGGGGCCTATCTGGCAGTGGTGGAGTCCCTTTCCCGCCTTGCCGCCAGCGGCGCTTCCCCGGAGGACACCTATCTCAGCTTCCAGGAGTACTTTGAAAAGCCTGGACGGGATCCCCGGCGCTGGGGCAAACCCCTCTCCGCCCTGCTGGGCGCTTTCCGGGCCCAGTTGGAGCTGGGGGCCGCCGCCATCGGCGGCAAGGACTCCATGTCCGGCACCTTTGAGCACCTGGACGTACCCCCCACTTTGGTAAGCTTCGCCGTGACCACGGAAAAGCTCCGGAACATCGTTTCCCCGGAGTTCAAAGCCCCGGGGCACAAGGTGGTCTGGCTCCGGCCGGAACCGGGGCCGGACGGTCTGCCCAAGGCCGAAAGCCTCCTGGCAAACTTTGCCGCCCTCCACGCCGCGGTGGAGTCTGGCGCCGTTCTCGCCTGCTGGACCCCGGGCCGGGGCGGGGCGGCGGAGGGCGTGTTCCAGATGGCCCTGGGCAACGGCCTGGGCTTCTCCTTCCGGGACGGCCTCACCCTGGAAGAGCTCTTCGCCCCCGCTTTCGGCAGCTTCCTGGTGGAGCTGGACGGGGAGCAGAAGCTGGGCGAGGTTTTGGGCGTCACCACTGCCGCGGCGGAGCTCCGCCTGGGGACGGAGGCTGTGGCCCTCTCCCGCCTCCAGGCCTTCCACGAGGGGACGCTGGAGGGGATTTTCCCCTGTAACGTGCCCGGCATCCCTGACCCGGCAGACAGCTTTGCCTTCTGCGCCGCGGCCCACGCCGCCCCGGCTGTGGCCATGGCCCGGCCCAAAGTGCTGATCCCCGTGTTCCCGGGCACCAACTGCGAGTACGACAGCGCCCGGGCTGTGGCGGACGCCGGCGCGGAACCTGCGCTTTTTGTGATAAACAACCTCTCGGCGGAGGCCATCGCCCGGTCTGTGGAGGATTTTGCCGCGGCTGTGGAACAAAGCCAGGCCATTTTCATCCCCGGGGGCTTCTCCGGGGGCGACGAACCCGACGGCAGTGCCAAGTTTATCACCGCCTTTTTCCGGGGCGGCCCGGTGCGGGAGGCGGTGACGGCTCTTCTGGAAAAGCGCGACGGGCTCATGCTGGGCATCTGCAACGGCTTCCAGGCCTTGATCAAGCTGGGCCTGGTGCCCTTTGGAAAGATCCTGGATACGGACGCGGCCTGCCCCACGCTGAGCTACAACGCCATTGGCCGGCACCAGAGCAAGCTGGTGCGTACCCGGGTGTGCTCTGATCTCTCCCCCTGGCTGGGCGAGACCCATGTGGGCGAAATTTATACCGTGCCCATTTCCCACGGGGAAGGCCGCTTCCTGGCCAGCGAGGGCCTGGTGCTCCGCCTGGCAGACCGGGGGCAGATCGCCACCCAGTATGTGGATTTGGAGGGACACCCCTCCGGGGCGGTGCAGTATAATCCCAACGGCTCCATTCTGGCGGTAGAAGGTATCACCTCTCCCGACGGGCGGGTGTTGGGAAAGATGGGCCACTCCGAACGCATCGGCCCGGGCCTCTATCGGAATGTCCCTGGCCGTTACGACATGGGCCTGTTCCTGGCTGCGGTGCGCGACTTCAAAAAGTAAGCGTCCCTTTGCAGGAAAAACCGGAAACCTTTTTCGAGAGCCTTGGGTCCGCTCCGTTGGAGCGGACCCAAGGCTGTTTTTTAACATTTTGTAAATCCACGCCGAATTTTAGGTTCGGTTAAGCTATCCCGGGTATACTGGCCTTGTTCCTAAAGGAGGTGATACCCGGAGACCTTCGGACCGAGGCTCCACATCCGCGCAAGAGTTTGTCTGTTTCATTTTATCCTCTCTATTTCATAAGGAAGCTGCCGTGTGCCCCCCGCCGCGGCAGCTTTCCTTATCCTTTTAAGGTCATTTTAAGGCGCAAACGGTATGCTTCTCTTGAAAACCGCGGCGTCCCGGCGGAAGAAGTCTTGCAAAATGCCCGCCGGTGGTGTATTGTGTATTGGATATGATCAAATCCACGCCGCGCGCACCTTCTCTTGGCGCACGGCGGAAAGGAGTCCCTCCCATGAAACGTTCCCTGGCTCTGGTGCTCTGTCTGTGCCTGCTGGTGGCCGGCGGCGCCCTGACGCTTCCATTCGCCGACACCTCCGCTCCGGCCTCTGAGGACGCCGGCCTTCTCACAGAGCTCCATCCCCTGCCCGACGGCAACGCCGCCTGGTCGGAAAACTTTAGCGTCTCCGCCGCGGAGATGAGCTACCTCTATCGTTTTGTTTACGCCCAGTACGCCAGCTATCTCCCTTACTACGGCGTGGACACCTCTGTCCCTCTCCAGGAGCAGGAATACAGCGAGGGCGTGAGCTGGTTTGACTTTTTCATGGACATGGCCAAACGCTATGCCCAGGAAACCCTGGCCTTCTGCGA
>CALWOS010000105.1 GCA_944383185.1 uncultured Oscillospiraceae bacterium | reverse complement strand
GGGAAATCCCTGATTCCGATTTTGGACAGCATGTGCGAATGGGGAGAGAAAAACCGCGTCCCGCCATCGGACCCGGCAGCGGAGCTTTGTGCAAAACAGGGATGAACCTTTAGCGGTTCATCCCTGTTTTGCGGTATAGCACTTATCGGTTCAACACCCAGACGCTCCAATTCAGGTAACCAGCAAAGGCCACCCACAGGAGGTAGGGTATCTGCAGCCACGCGGCCAGGCGATCCACCCTGCGGAAAACGAAGATCATCCACAGGATCAGCGCCCACAGCGCCGCCAGCCAGAGGAAGGCAAAGCCGAACCACTGGAAGTTGAAGAAAACAATACTCCAAAAGAAGTTCAAGGCCAGCTGTACGGCAAAAAGCGCGAGGCCCCGGGTCATTGCGGGGGAGGGCGGCGCCAGATAGACCCGCGCGGCGCTCCAGCCCATCAGGGCAAACAAAATCCCCCACACAATGGGAAAGACGGCGCCGGGCGGGGACAGGGGCGGCTGGTTCACTGTGGCGCTGTAGAGCCTGGTCCCCTCCCGGGTCAGCCAGCCGGAGAACACCCCCACCGCTTCCACGGCAAGAATCCACAGGGCATAGGTTTTCCATGCGGCGTGTTTCATCATCTGCAATCACCTGCGGATAGGATATGTGTTCCCTGCGCCGGCTATGCGTCAAGCCCGGCGAAAACCGCGTTTTCTTATGGCGCAAGAATAGTTTCCGGCTTTTGCAAAACACTAAGGACATGACTTTTGGAAACGCTGGAGGCTGAAAATGGAATCTCTGTGGGAACAGACTTCGGGGCATGAGAGTTTTCCGCCCCTGGACCGGGACATCAAAACCGATGTGCTGATCATCGGCGGCGGCATGGCGGGGGTGCTGTGCGCCCGGCTGCTCCACGAGGCCGGCATACCCTATGTGCTGGCGGAGGAGAAACGCCTGGGCGGCGGGATTACCAAAAACACCACCGCGAAAATCACCTTTCAGCACGGGCTGATGTATGATAAACTGATCCGGACCTTCGGCGTGGAGCGGGCGGAGCAGTATCTCCGCGCCAACCAGGCTGCCCTTGAAAAATTCCGGGCCCTGTGCCGGGACATTCCCTGCGGCTTCGCAGAAAAGAGCGCTTTTGTCTACTCCCTGGATGACCGCCGGAAAATCGAACGAGAGCTTACCGCCCTGGAAAAGCTGGGATATCCCGCAGAATTTACGGACCGGCTTCCCCTGCCCTTCCCGGTGGCCGGGGCCATCCGGTTCCCAGGCCAGGCCCAGTTCCATCCCCTGCAGTTCCTCACCGGGGTCTCCAAGGGACTGCGCGTCTATGAACACACCCCCGTGCGGGAACTCATCGGGACCGTGGCCGTGACAGACCAGGGGCGGATTCAGGCGGAGCGGATCATCGTGGCCACGCACTTCCCTTTCCTGAATAAGCACGGCTGGTATTTCCTGAAACTCTACCAGCACCGTTCCTACGTCATCGCCCTGAAAAACGCCCCCGATGTGGACGGCATGTATGTGGACGAGGCACAGAAGGGCATGTCCTTCCGCAACCACGACGGCCTGCTCCTGGTGGGCGGTGGGGATCACCGCACCGGGAAAAAGGGCGGGGCCTGGAGCGAACTGCGGGAGTTTGCCCGGCGGCACTATCCCCAGGCCCAGGAAGCATTCCACTGGGCCACACAGGACTGCATGTCCCTGGACGGCGTGCCCTACATCGGGCCCTACTCGTCCCGTACCTCCCGGCTGTATGTGGCCACGGGGTTCAACAAATGGGGAATGACCTCCTCCATGGCGGCGGCCATGATTCTGCGCGACTGCATCCAGGGCAATGAAAACTCCTTCGCACCCGTCTTTTCCCCGTCCCGGACGGTCCTGCGCCCCCAGCTGGCCGTCAACGGTCTGGAGACGTTGGCCAACTTCCTGACACCCACGGGAAAGCGCTGCCCCCATCTGGGCTGTGCCCTGAAGTGGAACCCATACGAACACACCTGGGACTGTCCCTGCCACGGCTCGCGCTTTGCACAAGACGGCGCACGCATAGACAACCCGGCGACGGGTGACCTGAAGAAATGAGGTGGCGTTTTGCCCAATCATCTGAACAACGAGACCAGCCCCTATCTGCTGCAGCACGCGGAAAACCCGGTGGATTGGTATCCGTGGGGCGAGGCGGCCTTCCGCAAAGCCCGGGAGGAGGACAAGCCTGTCTTTCTGAGCATCGGCTACAGCACCTGTCACTGGTGCCATGTCATGGCCCATGAGAGTTTTGAGGACCCGGAGATCGCCGAAATCCTGAACCGATACTATATCTCCGTGAAAGTCGATAAGGAGGAGCGGCCCGACATCGACCACATCTATATGGCGGTCTGCCAGGCCTTTACCGGCAGCGGCGGCTGGCCCACCAGCGTCTGGATGACCTGGGACCAAAAGCCCTTTTTCGCCGGGACCTATTTCCCCAAGACTGCGCGCGGCGGATCTCCCGGGCTGCGCGAGCTCCTAATGCGCATCCATCAGCAATGGGAGACCAACCGTGCCGCGCTGCTCCGCTCCGCGGAGACGGTCACGGCCTTTCTGCGGGAGGTTCACCCCGCCCCCGCGCAAGCAGACGGGGCTTTGGCGGACAAGGCCGCCGACTGGTACCGGGAGCATTTTGACGTGGCTTTCGGCGGCTTCGGGCCGGCACCGAAATTCCCCGCGCCCCACAACCTGCTCTTTCTCCTGCAGCGGTATGAAAAGCACGGGGACCGGGAGGCGCTGTGCATGGCGGAAATCACCCTGGAGCGGATGTACGCCGGGGGATTGTTCGACCACATCGGATACGGCTTTTGCCGGTACTCCACTGACAGAGCCTACCTCGTCCCCCACTTTGAAAAGATGCTCTGCGACAACGCCCTGCTGATCCTGGCCTACTGCAAGGCCTGGGAGCTCACGGCGCGGCCCCTCTACCGGGACATCGCGGAAAAGACAGCCGAATATGTCCTCCGGGAAATGACAGGGCCGGACGGCGGGTTTTACAACGCCCAGGACGCGGACAGCGAGGGGGAAGAGGGGAGGTATTATGTCTTTACCCCGTCTGAAATCACCCGGCTCCTGGGAGAGCGGGACGGCACAACCTTCTGCGCCCGCTTCGGCATCACGGAAGCCGGAAACTTCGCGGGGAAGAGCATTCCAAACCTCCTGGAGGCGGATACGCTGGAGGACTCCCGTTTTGACGCCATGCTCCCCGCGCTCCGGGACTACCGGAAGCGGCGCGCCCGGCTGCAGACGGATGATAAAATCCTCACGTTCTGGAACGCGCTGATGATCGCGGCGCTGTGCCGGTTGTACCGGTGCACCCAGGACGTCCGGTACCTGGAGGCGGCCCGGAGGGCCCAGCGCTGCGTGGAGGACACGCTGTGCCGCGGGGACATGCTTTTTGTGAGCTTCCGGGCAGGCAGGCCGGGCACGCCCGGCTTCCTGGAGGACTACGCCGGCTACAGTTTTGCCCTTCTGTCTCTCTATGACGCGACGCTGGACCGGCAGTACCTCCGCCGGGGGGCGGAGCTGGTGAAAACGGCGGCCTCGCAGTTTTATGACCCGGAGCACGGCGGGTTTTACCTCTATGCCAGGGAGCAGGAGGCGCTGCTCTTCCGGCCTAAGGCGTGCTACGATGGGGCCGTCCCCAGCGGGAACTCCCTGATGGCATATGTTCTTGTGCGGCTCCGCAGCCTGATCCCCGAAGCGGTGGAGAAAGGGCTTGTGGAAAAGCAGCTCTCCTTTCTGGCCGGGGAGGCCCAGGGCCATCCCGCAGGGTTTGCCATGTTTTTGCTGGCCCTGTCCGACGTTCTGGAGCCGCCGCTCCAGATCACCGTGGTACCGGCGGCGGGAGAAGATCTGCGCGCCCTCCCCTTCCTGCTGCCCTCCGACGCCCTGGTCCAGGTCCTGGAGCATCCGGCAGAAGGCTACCGGCTTATCCAGAGCAAGACCACATTTTACGTGTGCCGGGGCCATACCTGCCTCCCTCCTATGGACAAAGCGCAGCTTTCGGACTTCCTGGGGCGGGAGCCAAACAGTACCACCGGGGAGTAAACCAGGCATGAAGCTTCATGCGCCCGGGGCGCACCACGGACACAAGCAAATGCCGGAGCGCATGAAGTTTTTGCACATGTGGGCCGGGTACGGCCCACATGCTTTGATTCATGGCCGTGCCACGGAAAGCGGCACATGGCCAATGTCGCTATGCTTTTGCATGGCAAAAAATCCCCCCGGCACGCTCTTGTATCCTGTGTCGGGGGGATCCCTGTAAACGGCGAATGCCGGAGGCGTACCGCGCCCATCTATCCGCGTGGCGCCGGCGGCGTTTTTCGGGGTTCTATCGGCTCTGCTCCGGGCGTCTGCCCGGCCTTCCAACGGCGCAGGCACACGTTCAGCGCGTTCCCCATAATGATGATGACGCCGCAGACATTGAGCCAGAGCATCAGTATGACGATCGACGCCAGGGAGCCATACACCAGAGGGTACCGGGAAAACATGCTGATGCAGAAACTCATTATGATGCTCATCGCCACCAAGGCGGCTGTGGCCGCCAGGGCTCCGGGAAACGCTGTTTCGTCCTCATGGGGCGGGGCCAGAAGGCGGTAAAGCCCATAGAGCACCAGCAGTACCATACCGAACAGAAGCACAAAACGCAGCCAATTCCAAGCCGAGCTGATGCTCAGGAAGGGGATGTGCTGGTCAATAAAGCGCAGGAACCAGTTTCCTGTGATCATCACGATCACGGCAAAATACATTACACACAGGAGCACCAGGGCGAACAGAAAGCTCACCAGCATATAGAACCCCCCATGGAAGCGGGGGCGGCCCTGAATGTCCGCCATGATACTGTGGAGGCTGCGGAACACCGCGGCGGACGAACTGGCCATCAGGATCACCGCAGCGGTGAGCATGGTCTTGCTGGAGTTTCGACTGACATAGTCTAAAAATTGCAGCAGAATATCCATAGTTGCCGTGGGCAGAAAGCGCTCCAGAGAGACAAGCATGTCCTCCAGCTCCGAAAAGTATCGGGAGAGCAGCGTGTAAAGGCAGATGAGCGTGGGAAAAATGGAAAACGTCAGATAATACGAAAGCTCCGCAGCAGCGCGGCTGACCCGGCAGCGGAAAAATATTTCCAACATCTCCCGGGTAAGAAAAGCGGCCTTGTGCCAGCGCATGGCGGCACCTCCTCTCCGTGTCGCGTTGGGCCGCGGTGCGGCGCCAGCATGCCCAGTATACCCCATTCTCCATAAAAAAGGAATCCTCCCCTGGCGGACCAGGGGAGGATTTTCTGTTGAAGATACTTATTTGGAGTTGAAAATCTTGAAAATACTGTCAAAGGGATCCTCATCCTGGGGCAGCGATTCTTCCTGTGCGGCGGGGGCCGCAGCGGGCGCGGCTCCAGGCGCCGGAGCCGGGGCGGCGGTGGAAGCCATCTCCGCAGCTGCAGAGAAGAGGCCCTGCTTTTTCTCCTCCGAGGCCTCGCTGCGCATAGCCGCGGTGGTGGAGGCGGATTTCACCGGTCCGTCGTCAAAACCTGTGGCAATGACGGTGACACGGATCTCGTCATCCATGGTGTCGTCAAAGGTCGCGCCAAAGATGATGTTGGCGTCCGGGTGTGCGGATGCCTGTACCAGATTGGCGGCGGCCTCGATATCCTCCAGGCCCATATCCTGGGAGCCGGTGATGTTGATGAGCACGCCCCGGGCCCCGTCAATGGAGGTCTCCATCAGCGGGCTGGCCACTGCTGCCCGGGCGGCGTCCTCCGCCTTGCCCTTGCCGGCGGCGTGGCCCACGCCCATGTGGGCGTAACCGGCGTCCTTCATGATGGTGGTCACATCGGCAAAGTCCAGATTGATGAAACCGGTGTTTTTGATCAGGTCCGAGATGCTGGTGACGGCCTGATGCAGAACGTCGTCGGCGATCTCGAAAGCGTTGGCAAAGGTGACCTTCTGGTCAGTGGCGTACTTCAAGCGGTCATTGGGGATGATGAGCAGGCTGTCCACCTTGCCGAGAAGCTCGTTGATGCCGTTCTCCGCCTGCGTCATGCGGCGCTTGCCCTCAAACCCGAAAGGCTTGGTGACCACGCCCACGGTGAGGATGCCGCTCTCCCGGGCAATGTCCGCGATGGTGGGAGCCGCGCCGGTACCGGTGCCGCCGCCCATGCCCGCGGTGATAAAGACCATGTCCGCGTCCTCAAAGCTCTTGGCAATATTATTGCGGCTTTCCTCCGCGGAGCGCTTGCCGATCTCCGGGTCGGAGCCGGCGCCCTGGCCGTGAGTGAGCTTTTCCCCGATCTGGATCTTCTGCGTGGCGCTGGAGACAGAGAGGGCCTGCTTGTCGGTATTGATGGCGATAAACTCCACGCCCTTGGTGCCGGCGTTCACCATTCTATTGACCACGTTGTTGCCGGCACCGCCGACTCCAACGACTTTGATCGTCACAACATTTTCGGGGCCGGTTTCCAGAGCAAACGACATATGTATAGCCTCCCATTTTCCCAATTTATTGTTTCCGGCGTACCCCAAAAGGGCGCCGGAGGAATCTTCATACATAAATTCACTTTATTCTATAACGATTTTGCCTTTTGGTCAATAGGAGAAACAAAAAATATTATGTCAATCCGGAAGATTTTCCCACACATCACCTGGCGCTAAAAAATATGAAGCGGCGCCGCACCGGATTTTCCCCGCCGGCCCCCGCCGCGCAAAAGCCCCAGGGCCGCAGCCCCGGGGCTTGGCGTTATTCATACCGGAAGTGGACCTTTTCGTCGATGGAAAGATCAATGGTGCCCACGTCCCCTTCCTCCAGCTGGGCGACGGTAGACAGGAGCTTGTCGAATTTATAAGAGAGGCCGTCCTCGGTGCCCATCCAGACGGTGAAACGGCCCATATAATCGAAAATGGGATTTGCGATGTTAGACAGGTCCAACCAGGTGATGTCCTGCTGCATGTTCCGGTCCCGGATCTCTGTGAGAAGCTGGGAAAGGAGCTGGAGCTTCTGCCCCTCCTCCAGTTCTCCTGTGACCGTGGCGCCCACGGCAGGGGTCTGGGCGGTGATGCCCCGGATCTCGATATAGCCCTGGGTCTGTTCCGCCTCGCCCAAAACTTTGCAGTTCTGGTCCAGGATCCAGTCGGTGCCGTCCACGTCGAGCACGGCCATAGCTGTGCTCTCCTGAATGGTAATGGTCACCCGGTTAGGCAGGCTGCGGTCCACGGAGATCACACGGTCCACATAGGGCAGCCGGGAGAGAATGCGCCCGTCTACAGAAAAGCGGTTGACAAACAGCAGGTTATCCCCCATCTGTATGCCGGAAGCCTCGATAACCTCCTCGTCTGTATAGAGGGAATTCCCCTCTACCTCGATGACGCTGACCTTGAAAAACACGCTTAGGCCCAGCACCAGAGCCAGACATACCAGCACAAAAGCAACTGGCAAAAACAGGATGTTCCGTTTCCGCCGGCGGTATCGTCTCTCTTTCTTTGCCA
>CALWOS010000104.1 GCA_944383185.1 uncultured Oscillospiraceae bacterium | reverse complement strand
CATGTCCGCAGACATGGGGAGTGAAAGCAGCTAAAAACTAGATGCCATTCCTCGGCAGGATTTACGGCACGGAGGCCACCTGCTGTCTTTGGAGCGCCAGAATATAATACACGACGCGCCCCGTTTTGTCAAGGGGTTTCCGGAAAATTCAGCAAAAATCCTCACTGCTTACGTCACAGCAGGCCGCCTCTTCCTCCCCGGCGCACAGCACCCGGCGCGCCACGCCGATGAACTTCACCATCAGCGGGACATAGGTGGCCAGGAACGCGGCGCCGGCGGCGCCCATGGCGATCCAGCGGTCCCGCCTGCGCAGGGGCAGGGCCAGGCCCGCCAGCACGCCCATGGCGAAAAGGCACAGCTTCACCAGGGCCAGGTCCCGCCAGGTGGCGCAGCTGATCCAGGCGTCGGCACAGGAAAACAGCTTCTTCATTTTCTTCCGCTCCTTTCTCAGGTCAGGCCCAAAGGGGCCGCGTGTTCCCCTTTATGCCTTGTGGTCGCAGCCCAGGACGTGGATGAGCTTGTGCTTGACCAGCTCCTTGATGTTGGCCCGGGCGGGCTTCAGGTACTGCCGGGGGTCAAAGTGGTCGGGATGCTCGGCAAAGTACTGCCGGATGGTGCCGGTCATGGCCAGGCGCAGGTCGGAGTCGATGTTGATCTTGCACACGGCGCCCCGGGCGGCCCGGCGGAGCTGTTCCTCGGGGATGCCAACGGCGTCTGGCATCTTGCCGCCGTTTTCGTTGATCATCCGCACATACTCCTGGGGCACGGAGGAGGAACCGTGGAGGACGATGGGGAAGCCGGGCAGGCGGCGGACCACCTCGTCCAGGATATCAAAGCGCAGGGGCGGGGGCACCAGCTCGCCCTTTTCGTTCCGGGTGCACTGGGCGGCGGTGAACTTGTACGCGCCGTGGCTGGTGCCGATGGCGATGGCCAGGGAGTCGCAGCCGGTCCGGCTGACGAACTCCTCCACTTCCTCGGGACGGGTGTAATGGGAGTCCTCAGCGGAGACGTTGACCTCGTCCTCCACGCCGGCCAGGGCGCCCAGCTCGGCTTCCACCACCACGCCGTGGTCGTGGGCGTACTCCACCACCTTCCTGGTGATGGCGATGTTCTCGTCAAAGGGCTTGGAGGATGCGTCGATCATCACGGAGGTGAAGCCGCCGTCGATACAGCTCTTGCACAGCTCGAAGCTGTCGCCGTGGTCCAGGTGCAGGCAGATGGGCAGCCCTGTCTCGATCTCCGCGGCCTCCACCAGCTTGATGAGGTAGGTGTGGTTGGCATAGGCCCGGGCGCCCTTGGACACCTGGAGGATCAGCGGGGCGCTGACCTCTTTGGCGGCCTCGGTGATGCCCTGGACGATCTCCATGTTGTTGACGTTGAACGCGCCGATGGCATAGCCGCCGGCATAGGCCTTTTCGAACATTTCCTTCGTAGTCACAATCGGCATGGTTGATCTCCTCATTTCCTAAAAAATATCTTTTGGGGTTCGCGCCCGGACGCGCCCGGGCAGGGATATACATTCAAACGCGGGCCACGCCGCTCTCCCGGGCGGCCCTGGCCACAGCCGCAGCCACCGCGGGGCCCACCCTGGGGTCAAAGGCCTGGGGGATGATATACTCCGGGGAGAGCTCCGCCGGAGAGACCAGAGCGGCCAGGGCCTCCGCCGCGGCCATTTTCATGGCCTCGTTGATGTCGCTGGCCCGCACGTCGAAAGCGCCCCGGAACACGCCGGGGAAGGCCAGGACGTTGTTGATCTGGTTGGGGAAGTCGCTGCGCCCCGTGGCCACCACCGCCGCGCCGCCGGCCTTCGCCTCGTCCGGGAAAATCTCAGGCGTGGGGTTGGCACAGGCAAAAACAATGGCGTTCGGGGCCATTTCCGCCACCATCTCCCGGGTCAGGAGCCCCGGGGCGGACACGCCGATAAAAACGTCGGCGCCCCGGAGGATCTCCCCCAGGCTGCCGGCCCGGCGCGCCGGGTTGGTGCACTCCGCCATTTCGGCCTTGATCCAGTTGAGGCCCTCCCGGTCCGGGTAGATGGCGCCCTTCCGGTCACACAGGGTCACGTCCCGGTACCCGGCGCCACACAGGAGCCGGGCGATGGAGATGGCCGCGGCCCCCGCGCCGGAGACCACCACCCGCACATCCTCCCTGACCTTCCCCACCACCTTCAGGGCGTTGGTGAGGCCGGCCAGGGTGATGATGGCGGTGCCGTGCTGGTCATCGTGGAAGATGGGAATGTCGCACTTTTCCTTAAGCTTGCGCTCGATCTCAAAGCACCGGGGGGCGGCGATATCCTCCAGGTTGACGCCGCCGAAGCTCCCGGAGATCTGATACACCGTCTCCACAAAGGCGTCCACATCCCGGGTACGGATGCACAAGGGGAAGGCGTCCACGCCGCCGAAGGTCTTGAAGAGGACGCATTTCCCCTCCATCACCGGCATGCCCGCCTCCGGGCCAATGTCCCCCAAGCCCAGCACCGCCGAGCCGTCGGTGATCACGGCGCAGAGGTTGTGCCGCCGGGTGAGCGTATAGCTGCGCGACGGGTCCTCCCGGATGGCCAGGCAGGGCGCCGCCACGCCCGGGGTATAAGCCAGGGACAGATCCTCCCGGCTGGCCGCCGGGACGGTGGCGCGCACTTCGATTTTCCCCTTCCACGCCTCATGGAGCCGGAGGGATTCTTTCGCGTAATCCATGTTTGTACCCGCTCTCTGCCGGCGGCCTCAGTCTGCCAGCTTGGATTCCAGTTCCTCCAGGGAGGTCAGAAGCTCCCTGGGCAGTTTATCGCCGAACATGCCGTAAAACTCCCGGATGCCCCGGCACTCTTCCCGCCAGAGGTCCTTGTCCACCTCCAGCAGCCCGGCCACGGTCTCGCGCGTCACGCCGCTCTCCTCCAGATCCAGGTCGGAGACCTCCGGCACATAGCCCAGGACGCTCTCCCGGGCGCCCACCTCGTCAAAGCAGCGGGCCATGATCCACTCCAGGACCCGGATGTTCTCTCCAAAGCCCGGCCAGAGGAAGTTGCCCTCCGCGTCGGTGCGGAACCAGTTGACGTTGAAGATCTTGGGGGGATTGCTGAGCTTCTTGCCCATATCCAGCCAGTGCTGCCAGTAGTCCCCCATGTGGTAGCCGCAGAAAGGCAGCATGGCCATGGGATCCCGGCGCAGCACGCCCACAGCGCCCGTGGCGGCGGCAGTGGTCTCGCTGCCCATGATAGAGCCTACGAACACGCCGTGGTTCCAGTCCCGGCTCTGGTAGACCAGAGGCGCGGTCTTGGCCCGGCGGCCTCCAAAGACAATGGCGGAGATGGGCACGCCCTTGGGGTTATCGAACTCCGGGCTGAGGCAGGGGCAGTTCCTGGCCGGGGCGGTGAATCGGGAGTTGGGATGGGCCCCCTTGCTGCCGTCCGCAGGGTCCCAGGGCTCGCCCTTCCAGTTCAGGGCGCCCGTGGGGGGATTTTTGTCCATCCCCTCCCACCAGACGGTACCGTCGGCTTTCAGGACCACGTTGGTGAAGATGGTGTCCTTTTTCGTGGCGGCCAGGGCGTTGGGGTTCGATTTCTCGCTGGTGCCGGGGGCCACGCCGAAGAAGCCGTTTTCCGGGTTCACCGCCCAGAGGCGGCCGTCCGGCCCGATGCGCAGCCAGGCGATGTCGTCCCCCACGCACCAGACCTTCCAGCCTTTTTTCCGGTAGTGCTCCGGGGGGATGAGCATGGCCAGGTTGGTCTTGCCGCAGGCGCTGGGGAAGGCCGCGGCCAGATAGCGCACCTCGCCCTTTGGGCTCTGCAGGCCCAGGATGAGCATGTGCTCCGCCATCCAG
>CALWOS010000103.1 GCA_944383185.1 uncultured Oscillospiraceae bacterium | reverse complement strand
CAGTATGGCAAATTGCTATGCTGTCCTGCTTTTTCTCTGCCGTTCGATGGTCTGCTTGTCCTCGTCATGCTTCAGTTCCCCCGACGAAGTTCCAAATAATCTGGATTTTCTGCCGCCGGTGGCCGCTGGACTTGTCCGAGGCATGGAAACGATCTTCTCCACAAAGGCGTGCAGCAGTTCGGGAAACAATTTGTCCGGCACGGTGTAGTTCTTCACCAGTTTCAGAAAAATGTCCATCTTTTTTTGCACTAAGACATGCACAGGATTTCCGGTGATAGGCGGAGAAGTTTTCTGCATGGTTGCACCGGTGACTTTTTATATAACCTTACTGGAGATGGCCCTGGCGGTGTCCTGGAGGGAAATCAGGATTTCCTTTTTGTTTTCCAGCATCCGGGAACGTGGCCCAGAGACGCTGATCCCAGCGATCGACTGACCGGTGCGGTCTAGGATTGGCGCGCCGAAGCAGACGAGGCCGGTCTCTGACTCCTCATCATCACAGGAGTATCCTGGGTGGCGACTTTGTTCCAGCTCCAAAAGCAACATCGTCGCGTCGCTGATGGTCCGCTGGGTAATGGGAGTGAAATCCGTGGTTTCCAAATAATGCTGGATAAACTTCTCCGATTGGTAGGCCAGGATGGATTTGCCAATAGAGGTGTGGTGGGCGGTGATACGCGTGCCCAGACGGATGTCGATCCGAAGCGTGGAGGTGGAAACAACCCGGTCTACATAGATTACCTTGGTGGAGCCATCGGAGATTCCCAAAAAGGTGGTCTCTCCCGTTGCTTCCATCAGCCGCGCGAGATAGGGGTGGGACAGGTCGGGCAGACTGAACCGGGCATAGGCGAGCTGCCCCAGAGAATACAGTTGCAAGCCCAGACGGTAGCGCGCCTTGGAAGTGCGAATGAGAAGGCCGTTCATTTCCAACGTGGTAAGGAAACGAAATGCAGTGCCGCGAGTCATACCCATTTTGGCCGCGACTTCCGCAGCGCCCAGCTCTTCCGCATCGTAAAACAGATTTAGGATATTAATGGATTTTTCAACGGATTGTAATCTGTATTTCTCATACTCGTTTCCTTGCATTGGCATCAGCCTCCCATTCGTCCAAATCAGGGGATAAATTGTGATCCTTGACCCGTTTCCTCGGTTTATAACCATAAAGTACCATGATTTGCACATGAAGTCAAACGATTTGAGGTGGTAAGGGAACGGCTTGGAGGAACACACAAAACCAATATATTCGTTTTGTACAACAAAACAAAAAGATTTAAAAATATTGACTATACGATACACGCGTGCTATTGTTTTGTTATAAGAAACGTAGACAAATATTTTTTCATTTTAAAAAACGCGTATGCGTAGGAGCTATAAAGGAGGAAACAGTATGAAAAAGTATGATGCGGCCAGGTGCCGAGAGCACATGCTGATTCGTAATCGCGTGGGGATCGCGGACTTCACCATGGGTTTGATCGAGGTGACAGGCGCTGACGCCGAGGTGTTTCTCAATGGTCTGAGTGTCAACGATCTCCGCAAGTCCGGTCCCGGTCGGGTCATGTATACCTGCATGCTGGACGAGAACGCCCAGTATGTGGATGATGTGACGATCTATTGCTTCAGCAAGGAGAAGTATTGGGTCATCACGGCGTTCAAAGACAACACCATACTCTGGTTCGAGGCCCATCGGGGCAGCATGGCGGTGAAATTTGAGGATCTGAGCGACAAGATCGCCCTGTGGAGCATCCAGGGACCGGATTCCCGGCGGCTGCTCACCTCCTGCATGGCCAAGGACATGACCTCCATGAAGTACTATCACTTTATGGAAAACGAGGTCAGTGGTGTTCCCATTATCCTCTCACGGACCGGATTTACCGGCGAGCTGGGCTATGAGATTTTTGCGGACAACACCCGCATTGACCGGATCGTGGCCGATCTGGTGCGTCTGGGCCGGCCCTACGGAGCCCAGGTTATCACCACAGATGTGGGTCTGGAAAGCCTTCCTACGGAGAAGGGCCTCATTACCATCCGGGATTTCCGGAACACGAATCCCCTGGAAATGGGCATGGATGCCCTCATCAAGTGGGATAAGGGCGACTTTGTAGGCAAAGCCCGTCTGGAAGAGATCCGCAAGTCCGGCCCTGCCCGCCTGCTCATGGGCTTTGTGGCGGAGGACGATGAGATCGATATCGAGCTGGAGAGTCCGGTGAAGGTGGGTAAAGAAGTAGTCGGCAAGGTCACCACTGCCAACTACGGCTATTCCGTGGAGCTGAGCATAGGCTACTGTCTCATCGACAGCAAGTACGCCAAGCCCGGACAGAAGCTGACCATCGTCTCCAACGGCACGGAAGTAGGCGCCACGGTGTGCGAGCGCGTCTTCTATGACAAGGCCCGTGTGCGGGTCAATGCCAAGGCGGAGGAAGTCAGCTTTACCGACGGCAGCACCCGGCTCTATCTGGACGGCGGCCGGGAAAAGGTGTTCCGGGGCGTGTTCGGCGCCATGCCCACATCCATGACCCGGGACGAGGCCCTGGACGAGGCCGCTATCGCTAAGATGGTGGATCATATGGCCCAGTCTGGTCTGGACGGTATCCTGGTAGGCGGCTCCTCCGGAGAATATCCCGCCCTGTCCCTGGAAGAGCGCAAAGAACTTATGCGCATCGCGGTAGAAGCCGCGGCTGGCCGGATTAAGATTGCCGCCTGCTGCAGCACCAACACCACTCGCACCACAAAGGAACTGTGCTCCTATGCAGGGGAAGTGGGCGTGGACTTCGTTTTGCTCATGACTCCCTTTGATCCCTCTGTCTCCGAGGCGGACGCTGTGGCCTTTTATAAGGAAATGGCGGCGTTCTCCAAGCCCGGCGTGGTCATTTATCACTATCCCGCTTACACCGGCGTGGCCCTCTCCTCGGACGCGATTGCGGAGCTTGCCCATGAGCGGAACATTGTGGGCATCAAGAACGTGGCGGACCTCACCTCCACGGTGGAGATCATCAACCGCACGCAGGGCGAGGCCTTCGGCGTCCTCACCGGAACGGACGAGATGTTTCTGGGGGCATTGGCCAGCGGTGGCGACGGCTTTATGGGCGTATGCGGCTGTGTGGCGCCGGGAATCTGCCGGAAACTGTACGACAGCTTCCAGGAAGGCGATATGAAAACGGCTCTGGATATGCACAAGCGCATCTGCAAGATCATGGCGGTGGTATTCGGGGGGCCCTTTCCGGGGACGCTTAAGACAGCCATGGAGATTCAGGGCCTTGCCTGCGGACGTCCGAGAAAGCCGTGTGCTCCGACAGACCTGGTGAATCGCCGTACGCTCCAGAGCGTGCTGGCGGAGACCGGTGTGATTGGGAAGTAAGAGAAAAGATAAATAGTAAGGTGGAGGAGCGGCGATGATCAATCGATTGGAACTGCTGGGCGAAAGCCAGCTGGATATGGTGCATGAAGCCTCTCTGCGTGTGCTGGAGCAGACCGGCGTGGTATTCAATTTCCCCAAGGCTCTGGAGATTTTCCAGGAACACGGCGCCAAAGTGGACGGCAAGATCGTCCGCATTTCCCGGAACATGGTGGAAAGCGCCCTGAAGACCAGCCCTGCGCGCTATACGTACCGGGCGAGAAATCCCAAGCATACCATGGAACACGGCATCGGCCAGAAGCGGCTGCTGGTGTCTCCCTGCTATGGTTCCCCTTTCATTGCGGAAAACGGTGTGGAGCGCCCGGGCACCAGCGAGGATTACATCAAGCTTACCCGGCTGGTCCAGGCCTGCGATCCGGTTACCGTGACGGGTGGTGTGCTCACGGACGCCTCCGATATCCCGGCAGACCGGAAAGAGCTGTACACCCTCTATTATGCAATGAAGTATTCCGACAAACTCCTGCTGAGCTTTACCGGAACCACCGAAAAGATCAACCACATGTTCCGCATGGCCCAGATTGCATTTGAGCAGGGGGACGAGCTCTGGAACGACTATGTTATGGCGGTTCCCATTTGCCCCACCAGCCCGCTGAAATATGAGCAGATCGCAGCGGAGTCCCTCATCGCCTATGCGGAAAAGGGTCAGCCCATCTACATTGTAAACTGCCTCATGGGCGGCGTTACCGCTCCCCTGACGGCCGTGGGTACTGCGGTGCAGCAGAATGTGGAGTTTCTGGCAGGACTGGTACTGGCGCAGCTGATTCATCCGGGCGTCCCGGTTACCTATGTGCCCGGCTCCACTGTGGGGAATATGCGCACGGTGAGCTATGCCAATGGTTCCCCGGAGGGAAATCTGTGCAACGTCATCGGTCTGCAGCTGGCTTACCGCTACCAAGTGCCCAACCGGGTCATGGCCGGCATCACCGACTCCAAGGTGGAGGACTATCAGGCAGGCCTGGAAACTATGCAGAACGCCTTGCTCCTGGCCCTGGCCGGCGCCCAGTTCTTCCACAACGGCGTGGGTACCCTGGACAGCCTGATGGCAATGTCCCTGTCCAAATTCGTACTGGACAGCGAGTGCCTGGACCGGGTTCAGCGTATTCTCAGCGGTGTGGACTTCTCCGAAGAAGACATGTGCGTGGATGAGATCATGGAGCTGGGTCACTATGGGAACCACCTGATGCATGACAACACCCTGATGAATTTTGCTGAGTGCTGGCGGCCTACGGTCTCCTTTATGGACCCCCACCTCCAGTGGGAGCAGGAGGGTGCTCTGGACGCCAAAGCCCGTGCCGAGAAGGAAGCGGCCCGCCTCCTGGCTGAAAGCCCTGAAGAGGGCGTGCTGGCCCCGGAGATCGACGCCAAGCTGAAAGACTACCTGGCCGGGCTGTAAAGGAAAGGGAAAGATCATGCTGATTAGTCAAGCTGCAAGGGCCCAGAATCCGGAATTTGACCCCATGCGCCTGGGTACCGGTTGGGCGCCGGAGGATCTTGGCCTACCCCAGATCCTGCTGGAGACCACGGCAGGAGACAGCCACCCGGGCAGTACCCACCTCTCCCTTCTAGCGGAGAGCGCCAAGGTGGGGGTGCGAAAAGGCGGCGGCTGCCCCGCCGTGCACACCGCGACGGACATCTGTGATGGCGTTGCCTGCGGCCACGCGGGCATGCGCTACTCCTTGGTGTCCCGGGACGTGATCTCCTCTCTGGTGGAGATCCACCAGAAGAGCGCCCCCTATGACGGGATGTTGCTTTTCTCCTCCTGTGACAAGGCGGTCCCCGCCCACCTGCTGACCATGGCGCGGCTGAAGGATGTACCGGCTCTCCACTTTTCTGGCGGCGCCCAGCTGCCGGGGCCCGGTTTCGTGACTCCGGTAATCTGCTATGAGACCCAGCCCAAGGTGGCGGCCGGGGAGATGGACGAGGCGGAGGAAAACTTCCTCAAATGCGGTGCCTGCGCCACGGCGGGAGCCTGCCTCTACATGGGCAGCGCGGGGACTATGCAGATTCTCTCGGAGGCCCTGGGCCTGTCTCTGCCCGGAAACGCGCTGATGCCCGCCTGGGGGGAGAACATCCAGCGTCTGGCAAGAGCAGCGGGTGAGCGCCTGTGCCATATGGTAGAGGAAAACCTGACGCCGGGAAAAATCTTGACGCGGCGGTCCTTCCTCAACGCCATTATGGTTCACGCCGCGGTCTCCGGCTCCACCAACGCCACGCTCCACCTGCCGGCCATCGCCCGGCAGTTGGGGATCGACATTACGGCCAAGGACTTTGACGAGATTCACCGGAAGATCCCTGTCCTGGTCTCCCTGCTGTCCAGCGGGAAGTGGCCCACAGCCTTCCTGTACTTCGCCGGCGGCGTGCCGGGGGTCATGCGGCAGCTCCGGGATTACCTGTATCTGGACGAGCTGACCGTGACCGGCAAAACCGTGGGGGAGAATCTGAAGGATCTGGAAAAGGTCCACTTCTTCGAGATGAACGCATTGTATCTGCACAATTACGGCCTCAAGCCGGAGGACATTCTCCACACGGTGGCGCAGCCCTACAAACCCGACGGGGGCATGGCGGCCCTCCATGGAAATCTGGCTCCTGGCGGCGCTGTGGTCAAACACGCATCCGCCGATCCCAAGACCCATGTGATGACCGGTCCGGCCCGGGTGTTCGACAGCGAAGTTGCCGCTGTGGACGCCATAAAAGCGGACAAGATCCATCCTGGCGATGTGATCGTGATCCGCTATGAGGGTCCCCGGGCTACGGGAATGCCGGAGATGTTCCGGGCCACGGAGACGCTGTTTGTCTATCCGGAGCTCCGGGCCTCCACAGCCATCGTTACCGACGGGCGCTTTTCCGGCGCTACCCGGGGTCCGGCTATTGGCCACGTGGCCCCAGAAGCGGCCGCCGGCGGTCCCATCGCCCTGGTGGAGGAGGGGGATCTCATCTCCATTGATATTCCGAAGAGAAGTCTAAACATTGTGGGCCTCCATGGGGAGATATGTTCGCCTGAAGAAGTCCGGGAAGCGCTGGAGGCCCGCCGGAAACACTGGCAGAACAAAGCCCCATCCTTTGACGGAGTGCTGGACCTGTTCAGCAAATTCGCAAGCGACACTGCCTGTGGAGCCACCCTGTT
>CALWOS010000102.1 GCA_944383185.1 uncultured Oscillospiraceae bacterium | reverse complement strand
CCAGGACCGTGGTGGCCGTGGGCCCGAAGAGGATGGCCCCCAGGCCCACACCCGTGGGGTGGGAGCAGCTCCCGTTAAAAGAGGGGAGCTTCAGCGCACTGAGCACAAAGGCGAAGGCCCCGCACATGGCCAGGAGGATCTTGGCCTTGGGCGCCAGCTCCACCCGCTTGCGGATGGAGAGAAAGCCCGCCGCCACAAAGGGCAGGCACACCACGCCCCAGCCAATGGCCCAGGGCACGGGGAGCATCCCCTCCGCAATGTGCATGGCGAAGCCCCCGGTGGTGAGGACCCCCGCCGCCGCCAGGAAGACGGCGGCCGACAGCAGTGCGCGTGTTTTCCGATTCATTGTGATCGACTCCTTTCTATCGTCCGTAGCTTCTTCGCAGGGCAGGTCTTCCGGCTTGAGGCAGGCCGGCGTTTTCCGGCCCGCCGCGCCCCTTCCCAGGGGAAATCCCCCAGTGGCATCGGCGCGGCTTTCGCCCTCACGGCAGCGGGACTGCGCGGGAATTTCACCCGGCTTCCCTGTTGGGACACAAAGGTCACCCTGCTGCACCCGCGCCCCACCCGGCGCACACGCTCGCGCCGGGCGGGATACGGGACGTCGCATCTATATGAAACGTGGTGATCCCCACGCCTCATATCCATTCGAAGCGCTCCCTCGGGGCGCTTTTTAAGCCTCCGCCGCGGCCAGGGCGTGGGCGGCAAACATGGCCCGGACGCCGGGGAGCTCCCCCAGCCCGGCCACATGGCAGCGCACGCCGTAGCCCGCCCGCTCCAGGCGGGACTTCCAGGAGTCCTCCCCGTCCCCCGCCATGTCGTTTTGGGCATGGTCCCCGGCCACGATCATCAGAGGATAGAGCCGCACCCGGCGCAGGTCCGGGCGCTCCTCCAGCCGGTGGAGCACCTCTTCTAAGGTTGGGTAGCCCTCCACGGTGCCCACAAAAGCGTCCCAGCCCAGGTCCCGGAGCATGTAGTCCAATTTGGCGTAGGCCGCGTTGGCGAAGTGGCCCGTACCGTGGCCCATGAACACCAGGGCCTCCCCCGCCTCCGGGGCGGGCAGGGCCTCCATGAGCACCTGGCAGAGGGCCCGGTAGTCCTCCAGGGCCGTGAGCAGCGGCGCGCCGAAACGGAGGCGCATCCGCCCGGCAAAGGGCGCAGCCTGGGCCCGGAGCTTGTCGTACTCATCCCCGTTCATGATATGGGTGGGCTGGACCACCACGTCGGTGAATCCCTCCCGCTCCAGCTTATCCAAAGCCTCCGCCACGGTGTCGACCACAAGGCCGTCCCGCTTTTTCAGCCGGACAATAACCATGCCGCTGGTAAAGGCCCGGCGGAGGACGCGCTCCGGCATGGCCGCGGCGACGGCCGATTCAATGGCGGCGATGTTCTTTTCCAAAGTCTCCCGATAGGTGGTGCCGAAGGACACCACCAGCACCGCTTTTCGTTCCGCCATGGCTTCTCACTCCCTCTCGTTGTTGGAGGCCAGGTAGATCAGGGCGTTGCAGATGGCCGCGGCGATGTTGCTGCCGCCTTTCCGCCCCCGGGCCACAATGTGCTCCCCGGGCATGGCGAGGGCCAGCTCCTTGGACTCCACCACGTTCACAAAGCCCACCGGCGCGCCGATAACCAGCGCCGGGGCAAAGCCCCGCTCCTCCCGGAGCTCACAGGCCCGGACCAGGGCCGTGGGGGCGTTGCCCAGGGCCAGGATCATGGGCCGGGCGCCGGTTTTGGAAAGGGCCGCGGCCCGCTCCATGGACACCGCCGCCCGGGTGACGCCCCGCGCCTTGGCTTCCCGGGCCACGTCGGGGTCGCTCATAAAGCACAGGCACTCCCCGCCGAAGCGTTCCAGCACCCGCTTGTTCACCCCGGACCGGGCCATCTGGGTGTCCGTGACGATCACGGCCCCGGCCCGGATCGCCGTCACCCCGGCGGCCACGGCGCCGGGGGAAAAGACCAGGTTGTCCGCATAATCAAAGTCCGCGCTGGTGTTGATGCACCGGAGCACCACGGGCCTTTGCTCCGCCGGGATGGCCCGGCCGCCCAACTCCTCCGTGATGATCTCCATGCTCCGCTTCTCGATCTCCACCGGAGCCACCCGCTGCAGTTCTATCTTCATCTCCGCTCACACTCCCTCTTCGATGATCCGGTGGACCAGATCCATGTCGAGCCCGGCCCGGAGGCCGTCGGCCAGCTTGTCGTACTGCTGCTGCTGGTAGGCGTCCCAGTCCACCGCGGCGCTCTCGCTCTCGCCCAGGCCCTTCCGCCGGCGCAGGCAGTTCACCAGCGCCTGGCCCCACCCGGCCTGGTCAAAGATACCGTGGATATAGCAGCCCCAGACGTTCCCGGCGCTGCGCCCATCCACAGGAGCCAGCCCCCCCTGGAGTTCCAGGAGAGGGACCCCGGCGGTGCGGGTGACGCCCATGTGGATCTCATAGGCCTTGCATTCCACCCCCGCCATGGGGGCGAAGCAACCCTCCACGTTCCGGAAACGCCCGGTAACCTGGGTGCGGGTCTTTTCTCCCAGGAACACGGTCTCCGTATCCAGGAGGCCCAGGCCCCGGAGGCTGCCGCCGGACTCCACCCCTTCCGGGTCGGAGACGGTGCGGCCCAGCATCTGATAGCCCCCGCAGATGCCCACCACCGGGCCTTCGGCGGCGGCGTGCCGGAGCACGGCGGCTTCCAGCCCGCTCTCCCGGAGCCAGCGCAGGTCATCCATGGTGTTCTTGGTGCCCGGGAGGATGACCAGATCCGGCTTGCCCAGCTCCGCCGGGCTTTTGACATAGCGGAGCGTCACTTCCTCCATGCGTTCCAGAGGGTTGAAATCCGTGAAGTTGGAGAGCCGGGGCATGCGCACCACGGCGATGTCGATGAGGCCCACCTTTCCCGCCCGGCGCTCCAGGCGGGTGGAAAGGGAGTCCTCGTCGTCGATGTCCACGTCCAGCATGGGCACCACGCCCACCACGGGTTTTCCCGTGAGTTCCTCCAGCATGGCAAGGCCCGGGCGGAGAATTTCCACGTCTCCCCGAAACTTGTTGATGATGGTCCCTTTCACCAGCTCCTGTTCCTCCGGCCGCAGGAGAGCCAGGGTGCCGTACAGGGAGGCAAAGACGCCGCCCCGGTCAATGTCTCCGCAGATGAGGACGGGGGCGCGGGCCATCTCCGCCATGCCCATATTCACCAGGTCGTCCTCCCGGAGGTTGATCTCCGCGGGGCTGCCCGCCCCCTCGATGACCACCACGTCACAGGTCTCCGCCAGGGCCTCATAGGCCGCGAGAACCTCTTTCTTCAGCTCTTTTTTGTATTGGTAATATTCCCGGGCGGGCATAACCCCCCGGGGCACGCCGTGTACGATCACCTGGCTGCCCACGTCGCTGTGGGGTTTGAGCAGGATGGGGTTCATCTTCACACTGGGGGCAATCCCGGCGCACTCCGCCTGAACCACCTGGGCCCGGCCCATCTCCAACCCCTCGCCGGTGATGAAGGAGTTGAGGGCCATGTTCTGGGCCTTGAAGGGGGCCACCTTCACGCCCTCCTGATGGAGGATGCGGCACAGCCCCGCGCACAGCAGGCTCTTGCCGGCGTTGGAGGTGGTGCCCTGGATCATGATGCTTTTTGCCATATCTCAGTACCTCTTTCAAAGCGGCCAGGAGACGCAGGTTTTCCTCCCGGAGCCGCACCGCGATCCGGAAATCATCCGGCCCCAGGCCCTGGTAGTTGGCGCAGCTGCGGATGAGGACGCCCCGGCGGAGCAATTCCTCCCGGAGATCCGTCCGCCCGGGAAAACGGAATAGGATGTAGTTTGACTGGCTGGGGGTGACTTCCGCCCCCAGGGCGGCGAGCGCGTTCTGAAGAAACTCCCGCTCCCGGGCGATGATCTCCCGGGCCCGGGCGGGGAACTCCGGCTCTTTCAGGGCCGCCACGCCCGCCGCCTGGGCGGGGGCGGAGACGCTCCAGGGCTGGCCGCTCCGGTTCAGCCGGTCCAAAAGGGCCGCGTCCGCCGTCAGGCAGTAGCCCAGGCGCAGGCCTGGGATCGCATAGCTCTTGGTAAAGGCCCGGAGGAGCACCAGGTTTGGGTACTCTCCCAGCAGGGGCGCCAGGCCCTCTCCCCCGGTGCTCAGCTCCAGGAAGCACTCGTCCACCACCAGCCGGAGCCCCAGGGCCCGGCTTTTCTCCAGGATGGCCTCCATGAGCGTCGGGTCGACGCACCGGCCCGTGGGGTTGTTGGGCGTGCACAGGAAGGCCAGGTCCACCTCCGGCGTCAGGGCGTCCAGGTAGTCCTCCCCCAGGTCAAAGTCCCGCTCCCGCCGGAGGACATGGGCGGCGGTGGGACAGCCCACGGCCCGGAGGGCCTGGGCATATTCGGAAAAGGTGGGCGCCGTCACCAGCCCCAGCCGGGGCCGCTCCGACACCGCCAGGCGGAAGATGAGGTCCGCCGCGCCGTTGCCGCAGAGGATCTGGCGCTCCCGCACGCCGTCGTGGGCGGCGATGGCCGCCGTCAGCTCCCGGCAGAAGGGGTCGGGGTAATGGATGGCCCCGGCCACCGCGGCCTCCGCCGCCCGGCGCACCCCCTCGGGCATGCCCAGGGGGTTGAGATTCGCGGAGAAATCCAGCACCTCCCGGCCCGCCTGGGCCCGGGCGGTGCGGATGTCCCCGCCGTGGGTATATTCCGCCATGGTCTCACCTCTTTGTTCGCATA
>CALWOS010000101.1 GCA_944383185.1 uncultured Oscillospiraceae bacterium | reverse complement strand
TTCTCCCCGGCCTCCACCAGGTTTTCCCCCTTCTGGAACCAGGCGCTGAGCTGGTCCTCCCACTCCTGAGCCGCCGCATACTCCGGGGAACCGGCCAGGCCGTTCAGGACCAGGGTCTGCCGGGTTTCGCCGTTTGCCGTCACCTCCGGCCCGGCCAGGTCCCATAAACCAAAATGCCAGGCCGCCAGGGCACCCACGGAGAGGGCCAGCACCGCCGCCGCGGCGATGAGGGCCGCCCGGTACCGCAGGCCGCGCCGGGGACGGGATGTATTGTGCAGTTTCTTCATGGTAGCCTCCTTGATGCGTTCCGGGGAGGCAATGTCCACTTGCCGGAGGGTTACGCTCTCGTCCTCCAGAAAGTCCATGAGATCAGAAATTTTCCGCTGCAAGGTCATAGCCTCCTTCCTGTAAGATCCGTTTCAATGTCTCCCGGCCCCTGCGCAGGCGGGTCTTGACCGTGGAGACGGGCATGTCCAGCTCCGCGGCGATTTGGGCTACGGTCTGGCAGTAATAGTAGTGCCGGAGGAAGATCTCCCGGTCCGGCCGTCCCATGGCCAGCACGGCCCGGCGGAGGAACTCTGCCAGCTCCCGGTCCTCCAGTTCCCGCGCTGGGTCTTCCGGGGAGAGGATTTGCAAGTCCTCCTCCAGGGGCAGCTCCCGCCCCCGGCTGCGGGCTTTCTCCCGGGCCTTGTTCCGGGCCACGCCGCTGAGATAGGCTTTCAGCTTTCCGGGGTGAACCTGGTCCGCCCGGTGCCAGAGGGCAAGAAAGACGTCGGAAGCCGTCTCTTCCACATCGGCGGCAGAGCCCGCCGGGCCCAGGATGTGGAAAATGACGGTGCTCACATAGGCGGCATAGCGGTCCATGAGAAAGATCAGCGCCGCCTCGTCTCCCTGCTGTATGCGCTGCAGCGCCTCGCTCTCGTGCATGGCTTTCCCTCCCTTCCCCGGTGTGTACGGCCGTCATCTATTATATGACTAAAAGCGGCTCTTTGGTTTCAGTCCTATTCTGAAATTCTTCTATTTTTTGCGCAAAAAAACGCCCGCACCGATGGGTGCGGGCATTTTTGGCGATACATTAAAGGCCGAACTTCTTGTTGAACTTTTCCACGCGGCCGCTGGTGTCCACCAGCTTCTGCTTACCGGTGTAGAAAGGGTGACACTTGGAGCAGATCTCCACGGTGATATCCTTTCGCGTCGAGCCGGTCTCGATCACATTGCCACAGGCACACCGGATGGTGGTCTGCTGATAGTTGGGATGGATGCCTTCCTTCATCTTATATGTTCACCTCTTTCACAGGATTGGCAGTCAATGAGACACCAGGAAGAATTGTAGCATATTGTAACCAATTATGCAACACTTTTTTTCACTGAAATTTACAATTGGAAATTTTCGTCGAATACCGCCGAAAAACCACCCTGGAGAAAATACAAAATGCACTGCCGCACCGGGTATCCCAGCACCCGCTCCATGGCGTAGGCGTAGGTCTCCAGCTGTACCCGGTAGCGCTCCGCCCGCTCCTTCCAGGTGTCCGAAGTGACGGCGTCGGTCTTGTAGTCCAAGATGGTGAGGGCCCCGCCTTCCAGAAAGCAGCAGTCCACCACTCCCTGGAGCAGGATTTCCTCCCCTTCCGCGCCGGGATACCAGCGCGCCGCGTCTGTGAGCAGAGAAAATCGCTGCTCCCGCCACAGGCGCTCCGCGCCCAGGATGCGCCGCCCCAGAGGGGAGCGGAAGAAGCGGAGAAGCTGCCCCGGGTCCACCGCCGCGGCCTGCTCCGGCGTCAGGAGCCCCAGGGCCTCCAGCCGGGCAATCTCGCCGGCGATGGCCTCCCGGCTGCCGGTGTGCTCCAGGCGTAGATGCTGCAGGGCCAGGTGGGCCGCGGTGCCCCGCTCCGTGGGCGTGAGGCGGCGGGACGTGTCCCGGAGTTCCGGCATGCGGAAGCTCCGCCGTCCGGGAGAGAGCAGGGGCCGCCCCTCCGGGTCCGGCTGGTGCTGGGCGTGACCCAGCTCCGTGGCCGTGAGCTTGCTGGGGAGGGATTCCGCCTCCCGGTGGGGATAGCGCCAGTCCAGAGCAGCGGTATCCACAGCCGCCCCGGCGTCCGGTACGGCCTCCGCCGCCTCCGGCCCAGGCCGCGCCTCCGGCAGGGCCGGTTCTTCCCAAAGGGCGCAGGCCATGGCCGCTCCGGGCAGCCGTGCCGCCCGAAGCAGCCAATCCCCCAAGGACCGGCAGGCAAGAAGCTCCTCCGCCTGAGGCGGGTCCGTGTCCCCGTCTTTTTGGAGCAGGGCCTCCGGGTCCTTTACGGAGCAGGTGAGGAAAAGCCGCTCCTTGGCCCGGGTCATGGCCACATAGAGCACCCGCAGTTCCTCGCTGAGGGCCTCCCGCCGCAGCCGCTCCGCCACGGCCCGCCGGGCCGCGGTGGGGTATTCCAGCCGCCGGGCCGGGTCCACATACTTGGGCCCCAGGCCCAGCTCCGGGTGGAGCAGCACCGCTTGGCGGGTGTCGGCCAGGTGGAAGCGCCGGGCCGTGTCCGCCAGGAACACCACAGGGAACTCCAGGCCCTTGGAGCGGTGGATGCTCATGACCTTCACGCCCCCGGCGTCAGACGCCTGAGGGGCGTCTCCCCGGTCCCGCCGCCGGCGGAGCCAGGCGGAAAAGGCGTGGAGGCCTTGAAGCCCGGTGTCCTCGAATTCCACAGCCAGGCGGAAGAGGGCCTGCAGGTTTTCCATCCGCGCCTCCCCTTGGGGCATGGCGGCGCAGCGGGCGGGGAGCTCCGCCTCCACATAGAGCTTTTGCAAAAGCTCCGCCGCCGTGAGATCCGCCGCCAGCTCCCGGAGCCGGTCCACAAGGTCCAGAAAAGCCGCGCTCGCCCCATCCGTCTCCCGGGCAGCGAGAAGGGCGGTGTAGAAATCCCCCTCCCGGCAGCCGGCGCGGATGGCCGAGAGCCGGTCCGGGGTGAAGGAGAAGAAGGGGGAGTGGAGCGCGCTGATGAGGGGCACGTCCTGGTGGGGATTGTCCAGCACCGCCAGGAAGGAGAGGACTACGGTCACCTCCAGG
>CALWOS010000100.1 GCA_944383185.1 uncultured Oscillospiraceae bacterium | reverse complement strand
TCAGCGTCCGGTTGATCACCACCAGGGCCCGCTTGCCGCGGCCGGCAAAGCTCCCCAGCAGCACCCCCAGGGGAGCGCCCAGCAGCAGGGCGGCCACGGAGCTGCACAGGACCATGCGCAGCGTGGTGGCCACGATGATCCCCAGCTGCCGGTCCCCGGAGGCGATGAGGGCCAGGGCCTGGATAAAGGCGGTCTTCATGCTTTTTCCCTCCTCTCCCGCGACGGTCCAGTCGAAAAGCGCCTGCCTGGGAGGCAGGCGTTTGCGCTTTCAAAATTTTGCCCACGCGCTCCGCCGCAGTGCGGATGCGCAGCGGAGCGGGGGACTTCCGCGCCCAGGGGCGCGGAAGTCCCGGCAGCTTGAGGCCGGCGGAAAGGTCCGCCGCACGGGCTCTTCCGCCGGCCTCAAGCGCCTGCCCGGGAGGCAGGCGCTTGAGGGTCTTTGCGTGTTCTTCCGTGTTTACTCCATGATGCCGTTGTTGGCACGGAAGGTGAGGAAGGTGGCCTTGTCCGAGAGGATGTAGGCGCCCATCTCCTCCGCCATGGTCAGGCAGACGCCCATACCCGCGTTGGAGTAGGTGTACCAGTCGGTGTAGCCCTCCACAGAGGCGGCGTCGGCAGTGATGCCCAGGTCCTCCGGCCAGAGGGAGATCTCCTTGGTGTGGGTGCCGGACTGGTCGCCCCGGGAGACGAAGGGGTACTTGCCCTCGGCGATGGCGGCGAAGGCATCCCGGACCGTGGCGGCGTCCTTGACCCCGGCGGGGTCGGCGGAGGGGCCGCACAGGACAAAGTAGTTGTACATGAAGGTCAGCCGCTCGCTGTCAAAGCCGGGCAGCACATAGGAGTAGCCGGCGGCCACGAACTCCTCCTCCTGGCTCTTGGAGTGGACCAGCAGCAGATCGGCGTTGCCGCTCTGGGCGTTGGCGATGGCCTTGCCGGTGCCGGCGGAGGTGACCTCCACAGTGTAGCCGTAGGCCTCCTCAAACATGGGCAGCAGATAGCCCAGCAGGCCGGAGTCGTTCACGGAGGTCGTGGTGGACAGGCGGATCACCTGAGTCTCCTCGGTGGCCTCCGGGATCTCGGCGGTGGACACCGGTGCGCCGTCCGCCAGGTAGAAGAGGTACTCGCCGTAGTCGGCGTAGCCGTACTCCGCCGCGGCGGTCTCGCCCTCCTCAGAGAGCATCCAGTTGATCAGCGCGGCGGCGCCCTCCGTGTTGATGTACACATCAGAGACCGGGTTCCCGTCCGCGTCCGCAAAGGGGGCGTCGGGATTGACGGCCAGGAGGGAGTAGTTGTTGATCATGTCGTCGTCCGCTTCGTACAGGATCGTCAGATCCACGGGCTCCCCTGCGGGGGTCTCGGTCTCCGGGGCGGCGCTCTCCGGCGCCTCGCTCACGGGCGCCTGGCTCTCAGGCGCCGCGGTCTCCGCGGACTCCGACTGGCCGCATGCGGCCAGCAGGGCCACAAGCAGGGTCAGAGACAGCAGAAGTGCAAGAGTCTTTTTCATTTTCATGTTCCGTTCCATCTCCATTCATATTTTTCTCCGACCGGCGCGTCCGAAAGCCGCGCACGCCGCCCGTCCGCCGCCCAGGGGCTCGTCCACCCTTGGGCGGGTGCCGCGCGTCCGCCGCCGCCCCGTCCGGGCCGGTCAGGGAAATTCTGACTATATACTAATCGGAAGTGTCGGATTTGTCAAACACATCCCGAAGGCCGGCGGAGCCGCGCGGCGGCCTCCCGCCCCGCGGCCTCCCCCTGGCGGCTCACGGTGTCCACCGTCCGGTGGATGTACCGGCAGTTGCCGCACAGGAGCACCCAGGGGGGCAGGGGCTCCCCCAGGGGCCGGAGCAGCTCCCGCTCCGGGACCATGCCCAGCGCGGTGATCAGGGTGTCGCAGGCCAGGAAGCGCTCCGCGCCGGTATCGAGCTGCCGGAGGGTCACGCCGGTGAGCCGCCCGGTGCCGTGCACGCAGCTCACTGTCGTCCGGGTGAGCAGCGGGATGCCGCACGCCGCAATGCTGCGGCTGTAATTCCCCGGCAGGCCGCCGCAGCGCTCCCGCTGCTCCACCACCGCCGCCACGGCGCAGCCCGCCAGCGTGAGCTGCCGGGCCATGACCAGGCCCACATCCCCGCTGCCGAGGATCACGGCGTTCCTGCCCAGGGAGAGGCCCTGGAGATTGACCATGCGCTGGGCCTGTCCGGCGGTGAAGACCCCCGCGGGCCGGGTGCCCGGGAGGGCCAGTGCCCCGATGGGGATCTCCCGGCAGCCGGCGGCCAGCACCAGGACCTGAAAGGCGATCTCCTCCACCCCCTCCGGGCTGGAGAGCAGGGCCAGGCGCTCCGGGCTGAGGGAGAGGACCGTGGTATCCAGGCGGAGGGCCACATCGGATGCCGCCACACGGGCCGCCCAGCGGGCGGCATACTCCGCCCCGGTCAGCTCCCGGTGAAAATATCCCAGGCCGAAGCCGGTGTGGAGACACTGGGGCAATACGCCGCCCAGCTGTGTCCCCCGGTCCGCCAGCACGACCTTTTCCGCCCCCGCCTCCCGGGCGGAGAGGGCTGCGGCCATCCCGGCCGCGCCCGCGCCTACCACCAGTACGTCACAGTTCATAAGGCGCCGCCTCCCACCAGAGGGCTGCCCGGCCCGTCCTGGTCCACTTCCCCGGGGGAGCGCCCCAGCTCCCGGGCCAGGAGCTCCAGCACCTGATCCGCGCACCAGCTGCCCTGGCACCAGCCCAGGCCCGCGCCCACCCGGCGCTTGACCCCGTCCAGGGTCACCGCGCCCCGGCGGATGGCGTCCAGGATCTCCCCCTCCGTCACATCCTCACAGCGGCAGATCACCCTGCCATAGGCGGGCCGGGCGCGGACCAGGGCCCGGCGGGCCGGGACATCCAGCTCCCGGGGCCGGGGCGGCGGGGTCCGGCAGGGGTCGAACGCCGGGTTGGGGGCGTCCTTCCCCAGATAGGCCGCCGCCTCGCCGGCCAGCAGGGCTCCCAGGCCGTCGGCACAGGTGAGCCCGGGGGTCTTGATCCCGATGAGGGACCAGAGGCCCGGGCGGGGGTTGCCGATGGAAAAGCTGTGGATCTCTCTGTCCTCCGGCACCCAGGTCTCCCCCTCCCGCCGGACATAAAAGGGGTTGGGACGCACTGCGCCGAAGGCGCGGATCACCTGCCCCAGGTCCAGGCCGGGGACCACCTGCGCCGCCATGCGGCGGAGGAAGGCCAGCCCCTCCGGCGAAACGGCCCGGCCGGGACAATCCTCCTCCCCGGGCTGTTCCGAAGGGCCCAGAAGCAGCTTCCCGTCCGTGGTGGGCACCAACGTGAGGCCCTTCCCCTTTTTCTCCGGCTCCTGAAAGATCACATGGCGGACATAGGGGCCCGCCGGCTGGTCCAGCACCAGATAGTCCGCCCGGCCGGGGAGCACCCGCACCGAGGGGGGCACACACAGCTCCTGGACCCGGTGGGCATCCAGGCCGCAGCAGTTGAGCACCGCCCCGGCCCGGAGGGTGTGGGGCCCGGCGGTGATGACCCAGTCCTTCCCCTCCCGGCCCAGGGCGGTCACCGGGGCGTTCCGGTAGACCCGGCAGCCGTTGGCCCTGGCATTCTCATAGGCGGCAAAGCACAGCGCCCAGGGGTCCGTCACCCCGGTGCCGGAGGCCAGGAGCGCAGAGGTGATCCCCGGGGCCAGCCCGGGCTCCAGCGCCGCGGCCTGCGCTCCGGTGAGGAGCTCCAGCCCCTCCACGCCGCTCTCTCGTCCCTGGGAATATTTCCGCCGGACCACCTCGTCCCCCCGGGGGCCATAGCTCACCAGCAGGGAGCCCCGGCGGACAAAGGGGACGCCCAGCTGGCGGCAGAGCGTGTCAAAACTCCGGTTCGCCT
>CALWOS010000099.1 GCA_944383185.1 uncultured Oscillospiraceae bacterium | reverse complement strand
TTTGCCCCCGATGAGTGCGTGGACATTTGCGAGTGCCTGGTCAAGCGGGTGGACGGCAAGTGGCGCGTCGTTGAGGAGTGGGGAGACCGCAGCACGCTGGCCTTCGAACGGGTTCTGCGGCAGGCGGCTCCCTTCCGGACCGATCTGGAGGCCCTTCCGGTTCCGGACTGTGCACCGGAGCCGGAACCGGCGGAATCCGACGGGGAATAAGAGTGGAAAGGAGTGTGTGAACCATGTATGTGGCCGATCAGATGTACACGGAGATGAAGGACCTGGAGGCGCGGATCGCCCAGCTGGAGGTCCGGGATGCGGCGTCGGTGGCCGAATATTTCCGCCTGTACACCCTTTAATTACAAATGGCTGGGAAGTCTGTACGATATCTATGACGGCAACGCCTTCATTCTGCGGGGCAACGGCGCCAAGCTCAACGGCGCGGCCGAGATGGTGCGGGACACCACGGAACTGCTCTCGGCGTTCCCGGATCTGGTGCTCTCCATGGCCGATATCTTCGCGGTTCCCTGTGACAAGGGCTATAAGCTCTACCGGCGCTTCTATCTGGACGGCACCAATCTGGGCTACAGCCGGTCCGGCGCCCCCACGGGAAAGGCCTTGGAGGGGAAAAAGGCCATCTGCCAGGGTATGGCCACGCTGGAGCAGCGGGACGGCCAATGGATGATTACCTATGAATACCTGATGTACGCCGATGAGTGGATGCGCCAGGTATGTACCCCCGACCGGACCTGATTCCGGGATAAGCAGACCGGAGGAGCCGATGCAGAGCATCGGCTCCTTTTTTAGGGACTGGGCGGAATACCGCTGGGATGGAGGGCAGAGCGTGCAGCCGCCGGCGCCAAAAAGATGGGCGCATAGATTGACACGATGTCAAAAACGTGCTATCCTATCCTTGCTGACAGAATGTCAGAATAGAGCGGTTCGTACACGGAATGGAAGCTGCGCACCTCTGCGGCGGCTTCCGTTGGGAAAGGGCGCCTATGGTTCGGCGCCAACATGCGAAAGGAGTGTTTGCAATGAGCAAGAAAACACTGATTGCATATTTTTCCGCCAGCGGCGTGACGGCCCGTGTGGCCCGGGAGATGGCGCAGGCGGTGGATGCGGACCTGTATGAGATCCGCCCGGAGCAGCCCTATACCTCCGCGGACCTGGACTGGATGGACAAGCGCAGCCGCAGCACGCTGGAGATGAACGACCCGGCCAGCCGCCCCGCCATCGCGCAGGCGGTAGAGAACATGGCGCAGTACGACACGGTCCTGGTGGGATTCCCCATCTGGTGGTATGTGGAGCCCCGCATTGTGGACACGTTCCTGGAGAGCTATGATTTTTCGGGCAAAACGGTGATCCCCTTTGCCACCTCCGGCGGAAGCGGCATTGGAAAGGCGGAAGAGAGCCTGCGCGCCCACTGCCCCGGGGCGGTCTGGAAAAAAGGACAGCTGCTCAACGGCTCGGGCGCGGCGGACTGGGCCAAACGTGTTCTGAACGGCTAAAACCACAGCGGAAGAACAGGTTGAACGGGGAGGCGCTGGGAGCGGCCTCCCCGTCCATTTTGTTTGGGCTGGCCTGCCGTCTCTTGCAAGAGGCCGTATGAAGCAGCCGGGAAAGAAGGGATTGTTATGCCGAAGGGCTCGGAAGAATTGACGAACGCGCGAAAAGAAGAGATCATGAATGCCTGCGCGTCCCTCTATGAAACCATGGGATTGAACGATATCACCATCTGTGACATTGGAGCAAAGACGTCCTTTACCCGTACCTCCATCTACAACTATTTTCAGACGAAAGAGGAAATTTTCCTGGCGCTGCTCCAGCGGGAGCATGAGGCGTGGATCGCGGATTTGGAGGCGCTTTCCTGTGGACGGGAATCCATGCCGGTGGACGAGTTCGCCCACGCGCTGGCGAGTACGCTGGAAAAACGCGGGTGTATGCTCAAGCTGATGAGCATGAATCTCTATGACATGGAGAGAAACAGCCGCCTGGAAAACCTGGTGGCCTTTAAAAAGACCTATGCCGGCGCACGGCAAGCGGTTGCCCGCTGCCTGGAACAATTTGTTCCCGCCATGACGGCGGACGACGTCCGGGGATTCCTCTACGCCTTTTTTCCCTTCCTGTTCGGGGTCTATCCCTACACCTCGCACACCGAGAAACAGAAGGAGGCCATGCGGCTGGCCGGGGCCGGCGAGGAGCACCATTCCGTCTATGGGCTCACAAAATCCTTTGTCCAGAAAATGCTGCGGGAGTTCCGGTAATCAACGGGCGGCCGGACGAAAACAGACGGCCGGAGAAAGTCCGAAACAGGACTTCTTCGGCCGTTTTTGAGTTGATTCCAATTCCATGTCCCCGGAACAAGCGCGAGAATCAAAAGGGGCCTGACCCATTGGGTCAGGCCACCTCTTTTGAGATACGGTGTGATTAATACATGCCGCCCGCCCTTCCCGGGGATTTTGAGGCTGCCCACGCAGATGTGTACAAGCCTCCGTATCCCTTCTGCCGCAGGGATTTTGCGGGATTTTGGGGTGCGCGTCCGAAGTTCGGA
>CALWOS010000098.1 GCA_944383185.1 uncultured Oscillospiraceae bacterium | reverse complement strand
TTTACCTGGTGCTGCTGCCCTTCCCTATGGACCACACCCTCCGGGCCATCTGTGTCATCATGACGGCCATGCCTGTGGGCAGCACCACCTCCCTCCTGGCGGAGAAGTACCACTGCGACGCCCTTTTTGCCACGCAGCTCACCTTTGTCTCCACCTTCCTGAGCATCATCACCATCCCCGCCTGGGCCCTTGTCCTGGGGGGATAAGGGTAGGCCCGCAATGGGGAATTTATATGAGCAATAAAAACCGGCGGCCTGGAAATCCATGATTTCCGGGCCGCCGGTTGTCTTTTCTATTCTATCGCGGTGACAGGGGTTAAGGATTAAGGAGCGCAAACATTCGACACGATCTGCATGGCGATTTCCTTTGCCAACCCGCTGGATACCTCCATGCCGTCCGAAGGGCCAAGGCGCACGCAAAAATAGATTTTTCCCGCCGCGCTTTCCGCAAATCCCGTGAACCACGCGTCCACGACAACGCCGTTTGCTTTTCCCATGCCGGTTTTTCCATATATAAAAACGCCTGTTCCGCCGGTCTCCGGCACCAGCATGACCTGCTTTAACGCATTCTGTGCTTCCTCCGTGTAATCCGAGCCTTCGCCAAAAATGCGTTCCATGACCGCAACCTGCTCTTTTGGGGAAACCAGCAGGGACGATTCAATCCAGAAGCCGGTTAAAGCCCGGTTGCTGTTATTGGTGTTCCAGCTCCCCTCCCAGTCGGAAATATCGCAATTGCCGTAGGAGAGCGCGTCCAACTCCCTTTGCATGATCTCTGGTCCGATTTCATCTATCAATTGCCTGAAATACCATACGCAGGAGGTGCGGAACGCTTCGCTGAAATCCATATCTTTGTTCCAGTTTTCGTTCCAGAACACTTCGCCGCTCCATGCCCGGGTGGAATCCTCCGGCGTCAGGATTCCATTTTCCAGGGCAATGAGGGAAGAAATGATTTTAAATGTGGAACATGGTGATCTCCGGGTCTCCGCGAGCTCGGGGTGATACACCATATACCGCATGGCGGAGGCGTCGTATACGACGGCAGTTCCATTCAGACCCTGAAAATACTCTGACCAGTCTACCTCCACGGTTTCCGGTTCCATTTCCGTGGAATCGGCGGGGCTGCCGCTGGATTTTATTTTCAGTCCCGCGTGGCTGCCTGCCGCCGGCATTTCCCTTTTGCTTTCTGCGGGAAACCGGCTTTCCGCGCCATGCCTGGCGCAGCCTGTGATGATACATGCGCATAGCAGCGCAAGCAGCAGACATGCCGCTTTGCCGTATTTGCCCAACGTTTTCATCATGGCCGTTTTCCTCTGCAGCTTTGTGTTTTTTAGGGGGAGTCTGCCCCATTCCTTTGCGCTTATGTTCGCGCCTCCAGGGCCACGCTGTCCACCAGGATGCCGTCGCACTCCCCGGCGTCCAGGGCGTCAAAACAGGCCTCGTTGCCGTCTGCCAGCTTGGCGACCCGCTCCATGGCGCCCAGTTCGGTGTTCTCCGCCAGGATCTGGGAGTAGCGCCCGTTGAGGGGCAGGGCCAGGCGCTGGCCGCTGAGGCTGCGCAGGCTGCCCGGCCCGTCGGAGGTGGTTACCGCCAGGATCCTGTTTTCCAGGTACGCCGGTCCCAGATCCAGGTCCGCGCCGTTGCCCTCGGCGTCAAAGCTCATGCCGCCCCAGGCCACGTCCACGTTCCCGGAGGAGAGCTCCGTGTAGGCGTTCATCTCGTCCATGGGCTGGTACTGGATCTCCCAGCCCAGAAGCTGGCACACCGCCTGGGCCAGCTCCACGTCGAAGCCGGAATAGCCCGCCCCGTCGGCAAAGCTCATGGGCCAGGCCCCTGGGTCCAGGCCCAGGATCATGGTCCGGGCGGGGATGTCCCCAAAGGCGTCCAGGGCCTCCGCGTCCTCCGGGAAGCTGGTGTTGTCCTCCCCCAGCCACTTCTCGGCCAGGGTGTGGATGTCCCCGTTGGCGGCCAGGACCTGCAGCGCGGCGGTGACATACTGACCCACCATGTCCCCCTGACGGAAGGCCATGGAAAAGGTTTCCTCCTGAAGGGTTTCAATGACCCGGTAGCCCCCGGCGCTGCCGCCGCAGCCGCCCAGGCCCAGAAGTGACACCGCCAGCGCCAGCGCCGCGGCAACTGCCCGCCATGTTTTTGCCAAGAGCCCCGCCCCTTTCCTGAAATGTACGAAAAATACACCATCTCCCGCTTTGGGGGAAATGGTGCATTCATCATAATATAATTCCGGGGACAAATCAATACGAAATTGTAAACTCTCGTAACTTTTTAATAGCGGGACAGGAATTGCCGGGTACGCTCCTCCCGGGGATGCTCGATGACCTCCCGGGCCGGGCCCTGCTCCACGATGACCCCGCCGTCCATGAAGATCACCTGGTCCGCCACGTCCCGGGCGAAGGCCATCTCGTGGGTGACGATGATCATGGTGGTCTTGTCCTGGGCCAGGGCGCGGATGACCTTCAGCACTTCCCCGGTGAGTTCCGGGTCCAGGGCGGAGGTGGGCTCGTCAAAGCAGAGGATGTCCGGTTTCAGGGCCAGGGCCCGGGCAATGGCCACCCGCTGCTGCTGGCCGCCGGAGAGCTGGCTGGGATAGTGCCCCGCCCGGTCGGAAAGGCCCATTTTGGCGAGGAGGGCCTCCCCCTCGGCCCGGATCTCCTCCAGGATGGCCTTTTTGTGCGCCTTGAAGTCCGGCTGCTCCTGGCTCAGGAGCTCCTTGGCCAGGGTCACGTTCTGGAGGGCCGTGTACTGGGGGAAAAGGTTGAAACTCTGGAACACCAGGCCGAAGTGCAGGCGCTTTTTCCGCACCTCGCTCTCCCGCTGGGTGGCAGGGTCGGCCGCGTCAAAGAGCGTCTCCCCTTTCACCAGGATGCGCCCCTGGTCCGGCGTCTCCAGGAAGTTCAGGCAGCGCAGCAGCGTGGTCTTGCCGCTGCCCGAGGAGCCGATGATGGCCAGGGCCTGGCCCTGGTCCAGATCAAAGCTGATGTCCTCCAGCACCCGGGTGGAGCCGAAATGCTTTTCGATGTTCTGTACTTCCAAAATCGGCATGTCCGCGCCCTCCTTACTGGAAATAGGCCAGCTTTTTCTCCAGCTTGGCCAGCAGCAGCGTTACCACGCCGCTGAAGATCAGGTAGTACACCGCCGTGAAAAACAGCGGCCACACCAAGCCGGAGATGCCGGAGTTGCCCTTCATGAAGGACTCGCCCATCCAGATGACCTCCTGGAGTGCAATGACCCGGGCCAGGGAGGTGTCCTTCACCAGAGTGATGATCTCGTTGGACATGGGGGGGACGATGCGCTTGATCATCTGCAGCAGGGTCACATGGCGGAAAATCTGCCCCTTGGTCATCCCCAGGACCAGCCCGGCCTCCTGCTGCCCCCTGGGCACCCCCTGGATGCCGCCCCGGTAGATCTCCGAGAAGTAGCAGGCGTAGTTGATGATGAAGGCCGCGCACACGGCTGTCATCCGTCCGCTCTCCCCGCTGGGCCAGTAGAACCACTCTTTCATGCCGGGGACATAGAACAGGGCGATGATCTGCAGCACCAGGGGCGTGCCCCGGATGACCCAGACAAAGGTCCGGCTCAGCCAGCGCAGGGGGAAAAACCGGCTCATGGAGCCGAAGGCGATCACCAGCCCCAGGGGGATGGCGCCGATCAGCGTCACAAAAAACAGCTCCAGCGTTTTGACAAAACCGCTGTTGAGCGCTGCAATTACCGTCTGGAACACAGGGGATGTAAAAAAGTCAAGCATGAAACCGTCCTCTCCCGGAGAAAAGGGCAGAGAGCGTATCCGCGCTCTCTGCCCCGGCGTATGAAATCAGCCTCGCAGAGTTTGCGCCCGGGGGCGCAAATACATTGCAGACGTCAGTCCAGGATCACAGATTCCTGGAGGCCATAGGTGGTGGCGACCTCAAGGACGGTGCCGTCGGCCACCTTCTCCGCCCAGAAGGCGTTGAAGGTCTCCACCAGGTCGGAGCCCATGCGGAAGCCCACGCCGTACTCCTCGGAATCCAGGCCCTGGGCCTCGTTGAGGTTCAGCGTGTAGGTGAGGTCGGCATAGCTGGTGCCCTCGCCGATCATGGCGCCGGCCATCAGAAGGTCGATGACGGCGGCGTCGGAGGTGCCCGCGGAGACCTCCATCAGGGCGTTGGCCTGGGCCTGGACGGGCACGGTGGTGGCGCCCAGGGCCTCGGCGGCGTCCTCACCGGCGGAGCCGGACTCCACAGCCACGGTCAGCCCCTCCAGGGAGGTGAGGCCCTCGAACTCCGCGGCCCGGTCAGCCTTCACCACCAGCACCTGGGCGTTCAGGCAGTAGGGCACGGAGGTGCCCATGGCGGCCATGACCTCGTCGTTCAGGGTCATGCCGTTCCACACCACGTCGATGGCCTTGGAGTTGAGCTCCTCCACCTTGTAGTCCCAGGTGATCTCCTGGAACTCCGCGGTCACGCCCAGGCTCTCGGCAAAGAGCTTGGCCATGTCGGCGTCAAAGCCGATCCACTCGTCGCTGCCCTCGGCCTTGTAGTCCATGGGGTCGAAGTAGGTGATGCCCACTACCAGGGTGCCCTTGTCCTGCACATAGGCAAGATCGGACTCCACGTCGCTGTCGGAGGCCGGGGGGGTGGCGGTGGAGACGTCGCTGCCGGAGGCGGGCGTCTCCGTGGCGGGGGCGTCGCTGGGGGGCTGGGTATCGTGGTCGCCGCCAGTACTACCGCCGCAGGCCGCCAGGGCCAGGATCAGCGCCAGGCTGAGTACCAGCGCGGCAATGCGCTTTGCGTTTTTCATCTTGTCTTGTCCTCCATTTCTCACTTGGTCCCCTGGAAGCAGGGGCTCCATTATAATATCACATTAGCGAAATAAAGCAAAGGGGAAAAATCCAAAATCCCGGCCAAATCTTGCACAAGATTTGGCCGGGATTGCTGTGCAATATAGGCAAAATTATGCCGCTTGGTCTATTTATAGCTGCTCTCATGGGGGATGCCGGCCAGGTTCAGGAGACTCTCCGCCGCGTCCACGCCCACGGTGACCACCGTCTCCACATGGGTGAAGTCGGTGAAGCTCTTGTCAAAGAGGATGTTGGCCGAGGCGTCGAACTCCTCGTCCCCATCCCAGAAGAGCACCGCCACGTCCAGCCCCGCGAACACCGGGATGCGGTAGCCCACGTCCCCCTTGCCCAGGCTTGCGCCCCCCAGGGCCAGGCAGGCCGCCGCGAGCTCCGCCGCCCGGCCGGAAAAGCCCCGGCTTAAGGGGAGGATGGCCAGCTTGCGGAAGGCGGGCTCAAAGATGGCCGCCCCCTTCACCTCCCGGAAAGGGACCAAAACTCCGGAGGCCCGGGGATGGGGGTTGGAAAACCAGAACAGGTGGTAGAGGAACATGGCGTCGTACCGGGGGATGGGCGCCGCGCCCTCCCGGCGGCGGATGGCGCCGTCGGAGACCCGGAGGATATAGTCCCGGTTGAAATACCGGATGGGGATCTCCCCGTCCCGGACCTCCAGGCCCAGGGCCGCCGCCCGCTCCGGGACGTCCGTGGTGAGGAAGCGCTGCCGCCATTCCTCCACCAGTTTTTCGTAGTTGTCCTCTGCCATGGGCAAGTCCCCCTTTCCGGCGGTTTTTCCCATGATACCACATCCTGCGGCCCAAGCGCAAGAGGCAGCGGCGGGCTGGCGCTCCTGCAGGGGGCGCGGGCGCGGGAGGGGAAGGAGGATCTCTCCGGCCCTCTGCGGCGACGCCGCCGGAACAGGAAAAACCGCCCGCCGCCCGTAGAAGCTTCGCCCTTGCGCGGGCGGGGTGGACGTGATATAATAACACATTATTTAAAAGATTGAAAAAGCTGGTAGAAAAACGCGATGAAATATCCCAACTGGAAAATTCCCGCCGCCCCGCCCGCCCCGCCGCCCGCGCTGCTGGAGGCGGGCTATGCGCCCCTTCTGGCCGCTGTGCTCCACTGCCGTGGCCTGGACACGCCGGAGGCCGCCGCGGCATTTCTCTCCGGAGGGCTGCAGAGCCTCCAGAATCCCTGGCTCCTCCGGGACATGGACAAGGCCGCGGCCCGGCTTGACCGGGCCATAGCCGCCGGGGAAAAGGTGGCGGTATATGGAGACTACGACGTAGACGGCATCACCGCCGGCTGCCTGATGACGGACTACCTCCGTTTTCGGGGGCTGGATTGCCGGCTCTATATCCCGGACCGCCTGGAGGAAGGCTATGGCGTCAACACCGCGGCCCTCCGGAACCTCCGGAGCCAGGGCGTGAGCCTGGTGGTGACGGTGGACTGCGGCGTCACCGCCGTGGAGGAGGCGGAGGCCGCGGCCTCCCTGGGCCTGGACCTTATTATCACGGACCACCACCAGTGCCGGGCGGAGCTGCCCCGGTGCGCGGCGGTGGTGGACCCCATGCGCCCGGACTGCGGCTATCCCAACCGGGAACTGGCCGGGGTGGGCGTGGCGTTCAAACTGGCCTGCGCCCTGGAGGGGAACTCCCGCCGCTGCCTGCTGCGCTACGCGGACCTGGTGGCCGTGGGCACGGTGGCGGACGTGATGGACATCACCGGGGAAAACCGGTATATCGTCCGGGTAGGACTGGACAAACTTTACGAGAGGCCCCGGCCCGGCCTGCAGGCGCTGCTGGAGGCCGCCGGGCTGGGGGGCAAGCGCCCCACGGCCACCTCTGTGGGCTTCACCCTGGCCCCCCGGATCAACGCCGCAGGCCGCCTGGGAAAAGCCGGGGTGGCCGCGGAGCTCATCCTGGAGACCGCCCCGGCCCGGTGCCGGGAGCTGGCGGACACGCTGTGCCAGATGAACCGGGAGCGCCAGGCCATCGAGGGGCGCATCTGGGCGGAAGCCAAGGACATTCTCTCCCGGCACCCCCCCACGGGCCCCATCGTCCTGGCCGGAGAGGGCTGGCACCAGGGGGTCATCGGCATCGCTGCCAGCCGTCTGGCGGAGGCTTACCGCTTTCCGGCGGTGATGATCTGCCTGGACGGAGATCTGGGCAAGGGCTCCTGCCGGAGCTACGGCGGCTTCCCCCTCTATGACGCCCTGGCCGCCTGCCGGGAATATCTGGAGGGCTTCGGCGGCCACGCCATGGCCGCGGGGCTCACCATACGCCGGGAGTCCCTGGAGGGCTTCCGGCGGGCCCTGAACGCCTACTACGCGGCCCATCCGCCCCGGAGCGCTCCCTGCCTGGAAGCGGAACTGCGCATCGAGGACCCGCGCTATCTGGAAATGGGCAGCGTGGCGTCCCTGGACCTCCTGGAACCCTGCGGCAACGGCAACCCCCAGCCACAGCTGTGCATGACGGACGTGCGCCTGGAGAGCATCATGCCCATGGGCATGGGGAAGCACCTGCGCCTGCGCCTTTCCAAATTCCGCCAGAACTATGAGGCGGTGTTTTTCTCCCAGTCCCTGCCGGAGCTGGGACTCGCGGAGGGGCAGCGGGCGGACGTGATGTTTTTCCCCCAGATCAATGAATTCCGCTCCCGGCGCAGCGTCCAGCTCCTTGTCACCGATCTGCGCCCCGCTCAATAAAATTATAGAAAGAAGTCCTCGCTTATCTCTGCCGGAAAAGGCCCCGTCTTTTCCGGCAGCATGAAGGAGATGTCCCTATGCCGGAGAGCAAAATCGAACGGAAGAATGCGGCCCCCGTCCAGGACCCGGAGGCCATGTATGCCGCCCTGGAGCAGAAGGTGCGTCAGAATGTCCCCGGCGCGAATCTGGAGCGGATCCGCGCCGCCTATGAATGCGCCGCCGCGGCACACGCCCCCCAGAAGCGCAAGGACGGCTCCCCCTATGTGACGCATGTCCTGGCCGCTGCGGACATCGCCGCGGACATGGGCCTGGACGAGGACAGCATCGTCTCCGCCCTTCTCCATGACTGCATCGAGGACACCCCCCTCACCTACCAGGACATCGCCCGGCAGTTCGGCAGCACCGTGGCGGACATTGTGGACGGGGTCACCAAGCTCACCCGGGTGCAGTACACCAGCAAGGAAGACGAGCAGATGGAGAACATGCGCAAGATGCTCATGGCCATGAGCAAGGACATCCGCGTGATCCTCATCAAGATCGCAGACCGGCTCCACAACATGCGCACCATGGCCTACCAGACCCCGGAAAAGCAGCGGAGCAAGTCCCTGGAGACCATGGAGATCTACGCCCCCATCGCCCACCGCCTTGGCATGCAGCGGGTGAAGTGGGAGCTGGAGGACCTCTCCCTGCTGTATCTGGACCCTGTGGGATACCAGGCCATTACCGACAACCTGGCCCGGCGGAAAGATTCCCTGGACGCTTTTATGGCCAGCGTAGGGGAGCGCATCCAGCAGCGCCTGGGAGAATGGGGCATCCACTGCACCATCTACAGCCGCCTGAAGCACGTCTACTCCATCTACCGGAAGATGTACTCCCAGCGCCTGGGGCTGGACGAGATCTTCGACCTGTGCGCTTTCCGGGTGATTGTGGACACCATTCCCGACTGCTACAATGTCCTGGGCCACATCCACGACATGTTCAAGCCCGTGCCCGGGCGCTTCAAGGACTATATCTCCACCCCCAAGCCCAACGGCTACCAGAGCGTCCACACCACGGTCATCGGCACCGAGGGCATCCCCTTCGAGGTGCAGATCCGCACCTGGGAAATGCACCGCACCGCCGAGTACGGCGTGGCCGCCCACTGGAAGTACAAATCCGGAACCGCCGGCGTGCGCACCGGGGACGAGGAAAAGTTCGCCTGGGTCCGCCGGCTGCTGGAGACCCAGCAGGAGACGGACGCCACAGACTTTTTCCACGACCTGAAAATCGACATGTTCGCCGACGAGGTCTTTGTTTTCACCCCCCAGGGGGACGTGATCAACCTCCCCAGCGGGGCCACGCCCATCGACTTTGCCTACTCCATCCACTCCGCCGTGGGCAACCACATGATCGGCGCCAAGGTCAACGGGCGCATCGTGCCCTTCACCCATGTGCTGCAAAACGGCGATATTGTGGAGATCCAGACCAGCAAGGCCGCCCCCGGCCCCAGCCGGGACTGGCTCACCATCTGCAAAAGCGGCACGGCCCGCACCAAGATCAAGCAGTGGCTGAAAAAAGAGCGCCGGGAGGAGAACATCCTCCACGGCAAGGAGATGTTCGAAGCCGAGCTCAAGCGGGCGGGCATCCCCATGTCCACGGTGATGAGCGACGAGATATTGCCCATCCTTCTCAAGCGGGTGGCCGTCACCAGCTTTGACGACCTCCTGGCCGCCATCGGCTACGGGGGCATGACCGCCACCCGGGCGGTGAACCGCATCAAGGACGAGCTCATCAAGGCCCAGCGCCAGGAGCAGCACCGCACGGCCCTGGACCGCCTGGCGGAAGCCGCCGAACGCCGCACCCAGCAGGACCAGAAACAGCAAAAGGCCATCCACGGCGTGCTGGTGGAGGGACTGGACAACTGCCTGGTGAAGTTTTCCCGGTGCTGTTCCCCGGTGCCCGGGGACGAGATCGTGGGCTTCATCACCCGGGGCTACGGGGTCTCCGTCCACCGGAAGGACTGTCCTAACTACCTCTCCAGCATCCAGGACCCCCAGGAGGCCGGGCGCTGGATCCGGGTCAGCTGGGCGGAGAACATCACCGACACCTACATCACCACCCTCTATATCCAGGCCACGGAGCGGGGCGGGCTGGTCATGGACATCGCCACGGTGCTCAGCAGCCTCAACGCCAAGGTCCGGAGCCTCTCCGCCCGGGACACGGGCACCGGCAGCTCCACCGCCACGGTGACCCTGGAGGTCCACTCCCTTGCCGAACTGCGGACCATCATGGGCAAGCTCAGCGCCGTGCAGGGCGTGTCGGAAGTCAATCGTTTCGGAGGTTAATGCCCTATGCGCGCTGTGGTAACCAGAGTGAAAAGCGCCGGCGTCACCATCGCCGGGGAAAAAACCGCCGCCATCGGCCCGGGCTTCCTGGTGCTCCTGGGCGTGGGGACGGAGGACGGCCCCGCCCAGGCGGACAAGATCGCCGACCGCATCTGCGGTCTGCGGGTTTTTGAGGACGAAAACGGCAAAATGAACCGCGCCCCCGGGGACGTGGGGGCGGAACTGCTCATCGTCAGCCAGTTCACCCTCTACGCCGACTGCCGCTCCCGCCGCCCGGGCTTTACCGGCGCGGCCCGGCCGGAGACCGCCGTGCCCCTCTACGAGCAGGTGGTGCGGCTGTGCCGGGAGCGGGGCTTCGCCGTGCAGACCGGGGTATTCGGTGCGGACATGCTGGTGGAGAGCGTCAACGACGGGCCTGTGACGCTGCTGCTGGATACGGACACTTTATAAAAGGAGGGAACTTCCATGCTCATCAAGACCCTGCCCGTGGGACAGCTGGAGACCAACTGCTATGTGGTCACGGATGAGAAAAGCCTCATCTGCGCGGTGATCGACCCCGGGGACGAGAGCAACACCATCCTGGACTACCTGGAGGACAACCATCTCCGGTGCACCCACATCCTCATCACCCACGGCCACTATGACCACACCATGGCCGTCTCCGCCGTAAAGGAGGCCACCGGGGCGGAGGTGTACATGAACGAGAAGGACGCCCACGCGGACCTCCAGAGCGCCAGTCTCAAATACAATCCCCCGGCGGGCACGCATTTTTACAAGGACGGGGACACCGTGGACGTGGGCGGGCTGCATTTCACCGTCCTGGAGACTCCGGGGCACAGCGCCGGGAGCGTCTGCCTCATCTGTGAGGACGCCATCTTCTCCGGGGACACCCTATTCCAGGGGAGCTGCGGCCGCACAGACTTTCCGGGGAGCGACCCCAACGCCATGCTCAGCTCCCTGAAGCGGCTCTATGCCCTGGAGGGAGACTATGAGGTCTATCCGGGCCACATGGACAGCAC
>CALWOS010000097.1 GCA_944383185.1 uncultured Oscillospiraceae bacterium | reverse complement strand
CCGGTGGTCATGTCCACGCCCACCTCGGCGATGCACAGGCCCGTCATGGGCTGAGGCTGCTTGGCATTGCCGTCTGGGTTGGGGATCAATCCGGTGTTATAGTTGATCAGGCCATAGCCTTCGCTGGCGACGGTGAAATGCCCCAGATAGGAAGTGGGAATGCCCTCGGCTTTCATCTCGGCGTAGGTACGGAAGGTCCCGTCCGGCTTGCGCAGTGCCTCTACCATCAGCTTGCCCGCCTCACGGATGGCGCCACCGTTCATGAAGTGGCTCCGGCTGCCGGCGGAGATGCCGCTGTTTGGGCAGTCCTCGGTGTCGTTGATATCCAGCTGGATGTCCTCGGGCTTCACGCCCAGGGGACGCAGGGCCTCCAGGGCCGAGGCCATGGAGCCGATGTCGCCGCCCTGTCCCATCTCGTGGTAGGTGTTGTACACATAGAAGCGGCCGTCTTCTTTCAGCTCGATCCGGGCTTCCGCCTTGTCCTTGGGGCTGCCCAGGGGGATGAAGAACATGGGCGCCACGCCCACCCCCCGCTTATAGGTGTCGGTGGACTCGGCCTTGGCCCGCTCCTTGCATTCATAGTAGTAGGGCCGGGCCATGTCGAACATGCGCTCATACATCAGGTCATGGTAGGTATCGCCATTGGCGGAGGTATCGCCGTCCCGGACGATGTTTTGATAGCGGAACTCAAAGGGGTCCATGCCAACCTTCTCCGCCAGCATGTCCATCATGGCCTCCATGGCGGTGCTCACCTGTGGGATGCCGTAGCCGCGCCAGGCGGTGGTGTGGTTGTGATTGGTGGTGACCATGCGCACCAGGCCGGTGATGTTGGGGATGAAGTAGGGATTGCCAAAGTGCATGTACTTGGTGATGATGGAGTCGCCGCCTTCCACATAGGCGCCGTGGTCCACAGCGGTGTCATACTCCAGAGCGGTGAGCTTGCCGTTCTCATCGCAGCCCAGGCGGCTGTTGGTGTAGGAGGAAGAGCGTTTGCCACAGTAGTGGTTGTGCTCCTCCCAGGTCATGACCAGGGCCACGGGGCGGTTCACCACCCGGCAGGCGATGCCGGCCAGGGAGAAGGACGAGGGGTCGATGCTCCAGCCGAAGCTGGCGCCCACGGCGCCGTGCTGGAGGACACGCAGGTCCTTCATCTCCACGCCGATGCCCTTGCCAATGGTCATGATGTTGGGGTAGATGGCCTGGGACTTGCACTGGAGGGTGAGCTTGCCGTCCTCGTCGTAGTAGGCGATGACGATGTCGCCCTCCATGCTCAGGTGGGGCTGCCGCTGGGTCTTGAAGCCGCCGCCCACCTCATAGGCGGAGTTCTGAAGCACGTCGTCGGCGAACTCGCCCTTCTGCACCGGCTGGGAGATGTACACGTTGGGGAAGTCCTCCAGGATGGGGATGGCGTCGGGGGCGGAGGCCTCCATGACGTTCATGTAAGCCGGCAGGGGCTCGTACTCCATCTTGACCTTCTTGGCCGCCGCCCGGGCATTGGCCAGTGTGTCGGCCACCACCAGGCCGATGACGTCGCCCCAGCGGACGATCTTCTTCTCGCACAGCAGGGGACGGGTTGGTCGGGTGACCTTGGAACGGGGCTGGGCTACATACTGGTTGATCATGTTGTTACCGCCGATGGCGTAGACATCCTTGGCGGTAATAACCTTCACCACACCGGGCATCTTCTCGGCCTCGGAGGTATCGATGCTGAGGATCTTGGCATGGTGGGTTACCCGGGGCTGGACCACGGCCACCTGGAGCGTGCCCTCGGGCATTTTCATGCTCACATCCTCGCCGTAATCGGCGGTGCCGCAGACCTTTGCCAAGGCGCTGGGACGTGGCAGGCGGGAATTATAATACCGCTCTCCCTCCAGGTGAAAGTCCAGGCTCTCCATGGTGGCCTCACCCCGCATGACCTTGGCCGCGGCCATCACGGCGTCCACGATCTGCTTGTAGCCGGTGCAGCGGCAGTAATTGCGGTTCTGTTTGAACCAGGCGCGCACCTCTTCCCGGGTGGGATCGGGGTTCTGCTGGAGCAGGGCATAGGCAGAGACGATAAAGCCGGGGATGCAGAAACCGCACTGTACGCCGCCATAGGTGATGAAGGCCTTCTGCAGGGGGTGCAGGTGCATGGGGGAACCCACGCCCTCGATGGTGACGATCTTGGAAAACTCCGGGACCGTCTTCATCTTCTTGACGCAGCTCCGGACGATCTTCCCGTTCAGCATCACGGAGCACACGCCGCACACGCCGATACCGCAGCCCACCTTCACGCCGGTGAGGCCGATGCGGCGCAGCACATCCGAGAGGGTGTCTTTTTCCGGGTCACAGACAATCATCCGGTCTGCGCCGTTGATATTCAGCCAAAGTTTACGTAGCTGCATAGTTGATTCTCCAATCTCCATTCTTTTCTTGTTGCGCGCCCGTGGAACGCTTTCTTAGTCTCCTGCCAGCGCCTCGGCCTCCTGCCTTGCCGCCTCTTTTTTCTGATACACCGATTCCATGGTCTTGCCATCCAGCTTATAGAACAGCATCGGCACAACGCTCAACGCTGTGAGCGCGGCGGTGCCCAGGAACGTGACTATAGCGATTCCCTCCTGGGTCGTGGCGGACACCGCGGCGATCGCCGCGTCATATCCAACCCAGATCAGGCCGGCGGACGCAGCCGTGGCGCCGACGAACTGGGCAATGTAGGAAAAGGTGGTCGAAACGGAATACAAAAAGCTGCGGGCTTTAATACCACGCTCATATTCGTTATAATCTGTTGCGTCGCTCACGCAGGGGAGGAACATGGCGCTGCCGGGCACGATGACAAACGAGTACAGCCCGATCAGGATGAAGAAGACCGTCAAATTCCCCCGGCAGAAATATGCCAGCGCGATCAGTACCGCCGAGGCCACGCGGCTCATAATGTTGATGTTCTTTTTGTCCATCTTTCCGGAAAGCCAGGGGACAATGAACGTCCCGGCAAACCGCGTTACTGTCATAACCGTGATCAGCGTGGACTGGAGGGTTTCGTCACCGACAGTGTATTTGAAGTAGTACTGCGTACAGGAAAATAACAGCGTACTCGCACCGATACTGAGAATATAGCTCAGTCCATAGGGCACCAGAGGCGGGAGGGCGCGGATCATATCGCGGAAGGTAATGACTTCCTTGCTGCGCTCTGTCCTTTGGGCCAGGGTTTGATCCCGGTCATAGGGCTTGGCCAGGAAGAACACGGCGACCATGCTCAAAACCATGATGCCACCGTAAAGCAGCGCCGAAACTGTGTAGCCCGTTTCCGGATTGGGGAAGGCGTTGAGCAGGTTCACTCCCAAATAGCTGAAAATCAGACTGGAAACGGAAGCGAGCTGGGTGCCGCTTACCGTGAGCGAGACTGTCTCCTGAGAGGTTCTCCCGATGATGCCGATCAGCGCCCGGTAGGCGATCCACATGCAATTATATCCCGCGTAGGACACAAAATAGAAAACGGCAAACAGCACTGTGGTGGCTGTGGAGTTCACCGGGAATTTGGTGAAAAACACAACCGTACCAATCATGCAGAGAATGCTTCCGCCAAGAAGCCAGGGCCGGTAGCGTCCGCTGCGAAAATGTTTGTTATCGATAAGCATGCCGGCTCCAATCGCCGTAAACGCCTCCACCCATTGGAGCAGCGAATAGAGTATGCCTGCCACCGCCAGCGGAATCCTCGCGATATCGGTCATGTAGAACAACAGATAGTAGGAGACCAGGCTTATGAAAAAAGTAGACCCGAACTCTCCTATACCATAAGTATAGATCGCTCCCCAGCTCAGGCCGGTTTTTTTCTTAGATTTCATAGGATCCTCGCCCTCTTACTAAATTTGCGGCGCAGCCGCGCAATATGTCATCCGTCTTCCCTATGTGCCCTTTCATTTCATTTCTGTCTCGCCCGTAGAAAGGCGCACCCGCCCCCGGACTCCGGAGAATGCCCCGAAGCCCGGGGAGCAAAGGCGTCACAGCGTAATCATAAAGTTGACAAAAGCCAGCAGCGCCGCTTTGCGCGCTTCCATATTCTCCTTGGGGATGGGCATTTCGAGCTTTTCCGCCAGCAATTCCAAGCTCTCCTCAAAGTTGGTCAGATCAATGGTTTCATTCATAGCTTTCTCCTTGTCAGCTCTGGGACGGACGGTAGTCCAACACGAAATCGCAGACCGCTTTCAGGTTCTCCGGATTCGCGTCAATCCGGTAGGAGCCCATCTTGTCCTGGCTGAACAGATAGCCGCCGTCCGCGCCGAGCTCGTCAATCAACCGTTTGGCGTAATCCAGGCACTCCTGCTTCGTGCCGTTGCCCAGCATGCTGTTTTTCATGCCGCCGAGGATTGCCACATTGGGCATCGCCTTGCGCAGCTCAAACACGTCGTCCTGCTCCGGCAGCAACGTGATAAGGCCCTTGGGATAGTCCTTGAAATAGTCCGCAAAGCGCAGCGCTGAGCCTTCCATAAACAGCACGCAGTTGCACTTCTTTTCGGCAAGCACATCCAGCACCTTTTTCAGGTATGGCCAGTAGAACTCTTCCCACTGGGAGATGTTCATGAAGTTGTGCGCCAGGATCGCGGCGATATAGTCAAAGGAATAGTTGAGGTTCGGGCCTTCAATTTGCTTGAGCTTTTCCAGCTGCGGCGTGAAAAAAAGCGCGTCCAGCGCGTCGAGGACCGCATGGAGCTTTCCCTTGTCCCGGCGCATCATAATGGCGACCCCGCGCATTCCAAAGACGTATGCAAGGACGGTCTCCATCGAGATCGTCGCGTAGGGGTTCGGCGCACCGTTGAACGGGATGCCTAAGTCCTCATACAGGACCTGGCGGATATGCTGGCTGAAGGCAAAGAACTGGTTCTGCTCATTATAGGCGTTCTGGATCACGCTCAAGGGCGCGTCCTTCCCCCACCAGGGGAACTTTCGCGGCATTCCCACTTCCCAGAGGAATTTGTAATAGTTGGCCGCGAACTGGTCGGTTTCCTCGGGTTTGCAGTAGGCAAAGTCCTTGTAGCTGACCACCTCGGCGTCGTCATCCACAATGTAGGAGGAGGACTGCATCGCCTTGGACACCCGGTAGGCGTTCCGCACGCCCACGTCGAACACCTGGTCGAATCGGTAGTGCTGCATATGGTACAGGACGAACTTTTCCATGATATCGTAATCGCTCATCGCCTCGGTGAGCTTATATCCGGCGTCCAGTATCTTCCAGGTTACGAAAAAAGATATGTTGGGAATCCGTTCCGGCTTTTTCTGAAAGCCCGTGGCATCGCGGATCAGCTGGATCCGGTACGCCGCAAGCTCTTTTGGTGACATACCCATAGTCGTTTTTCCTTCCTGTCTTTTGACATTGCGGTTTTCACTGTGTGAGTTTTCCGCTGCCCGCGTCAAACGCGGGCAGCGGATGGTTTCGGGTGTTTACGCTTCTGTGGCGTATTTCTTCCTATTGTACTCCGCAACTGCATTTTCGTCTACCCGGTAGAACAGCATGATCACAAACGCGATGGCGCACACGATGGCAGGTCCCACGGCGATCAGAGCAATGAGCTTGTTGACCATGTCCGCATCAAAGGTCATGCCGGCCACATAGCCGATGGCAGCCAGGCCGAAGGCGCCGACAGCGGAGGAGATCACCATGCCCACACGGTTGGTGGCGCCGGCCAGGCCCTGCAGGAAGGCGCGGGGGGCGGGCTCACCCTGCATTTCGATGTGGTCGCCGATGTCGTTGCAGATGGCGCTCTGGAGGATGGCGCCGGCAGAGCTGATGAAGGAGATCAGTGCCCGGATGGCGATAAAGGTGAACGCCGTGCGGCCAAACAGAGCCAGGGCGATGTACAGCACGGCGCTGCTGCCCTGCACGGTAAGGTAAACCGACTTCTTCTTAAAGCGCCGGCAGATGGGCGGCACCACGAAGGAGCCCACCAGGGCGGCCAGGGAGGTGACGCTCAGGGCAACGGCGGCGGCGTCCGCGTCGTTGAGGACATAGGTGGTGTAGTAAACCAGCAGCGTGGAGAAGAAGCCCTGCTGGGCGGCGCCGAAGGAATAGCTGAAGAAATAGGGGATCATCGGGCCGCGGAGGGAGCGGATCATCTGGATCAGGCCGATCCTCTCCTGCTTGGGTGCGGCCTTGGTGGGGTCAGCGGCGGTGTTGTCATACTTGGCGCCCATCTTGTAGATGAGGATGGCGCCCAGGATGATCATCACGCCGAAAATGGCGGACACACAGGCATAGACCTGCTTGGTATTGGCCCACAGGGAAATGCCGAGAAGCACGGGGCCGATGTAGCCGTACACAACGCTGGAGGCGGTGCCGCCCACCTGAGCGGCCACGTTCAGGGCGATCAGGTCCGGGCCGTTGTGGCTCATCTTGCCCATGAGGGCGCGCATGGCGGTCCAGCCCACGTTGTAGAAGATGGTGTGAATGGTATAGATGATGATGAAGATGACCGCGTAGGCCGCTACGGACATATCAAAGTACACAAAGGACAGCGGGAAGAAAATACCTAGGCCGATGCCCGCGATCAATGTCCAGGTCCGGTACTTTCCGCTCTTGAAGTTGACAAAGTCAATGATCGCGCCGGAGAACATCATGGTGACCATCTTGATCACCTGGATGGCCGTGTTCAGCGTCGCGGCAAGTCCCGTGGGAAAGCCCGCGATATCGGTCATAAAGTACATCAGGAAATAGCCGGTCACGCACAGCTGGAAGCCGTACATGAACATGCCTCCAAAGCCGTAACCGAATATTTCACCCATGCCTAGCGTTCGTTTCTCTTTTACCATGCAGAACACTCCCTCTTACTTAGTTTTTGGTTTTCAGAAAACGCGCGCCGCCGGCCTGCCGGTTTACCGCCGCCGGCGCGCCTTGTCTGCCTTTTGGTTTTTCCCCTCCTCCTGCACCCGCAGGACGATCTGGGAAAATTGCTGGCTGGCGACCAGCACTGCCATGAAACATACGACCTGGAGAATCGTGCTGACGGACCGGGTCGCTTCCAATTTGGCGAAGACAAAGGCAAGCACGCAGCTCACCACCATGATCAGCACGCAAAAAATGGCTTCTTTCTTTTGGAATACGCGCTTGAACGTTTCGCTGAGTTTCATGTTTTGCCTCCTCTTCTCACACCTGGGGATACCGGCCGCCTTCATCCGTTGCATTTCCGCTCAGTTGGCCTTTGCCCACTCCTGGCACACGGACACGGTCTTCTGGGGGCTGTGGGCCCACTCGTCGGCGCCGGTGATCTTCATCGCGTCCTCGCTCACGGGGGCGCCGCCGATGATGATCTTCACGTCGTC
>CALWOS010000096.1 GCA_944383185.1 uncultured Oscillospiraceae bacterium | reverse complement strand
GTCCTGTATCGAAACTCGCACCACGCCGGAGCAAAGCCCGCTTTGCTCCGGCGTTTGCCTGGAAAAGCCTCCCACCGAAGGAGGGATGGGGATAGGCCTGTTCTCCGTTTGGAAGGAGGGGTTGTCTGCAAGTACCGGGGGGAGAGAAAACTTACCCCTCGGCGCTTCTCTTTTGACGCAGTATTTTTCTGCCGATTCCTGAAAGAGCTTTGGGAGAGAGACGGCGGGACTGGCTTTTTTCCCGGAGCTGTGCTATACTTTATCCTGTATAATATTTTGTGACAATTGCCCAAACCCCACAAAGGAGGAGGATCTCAATGGACCATACAGAAGTGATGCTCCGCAGTGAGGAGATATACAAGGGGAAGATCATCCGGGTCCGCCGGGATACGGTGCGCCTGCCCAACGGGAAGGAGGCCGCCCGGGAAGTGGTGGAGCACAGCGGCGGCGTGTGTATCCTGGCCCTGGACGAGACAGGCTGCACCTACGTGGTGCGGCAGTACCGCTACGCCTTTGAGACGGAGCTGCTGGAACTCCCCGCGGGAAAGTTGGAGCCGGGAGAGGACCCGGCTGCCTGCGCGGCGCGGGAGCTGGAGGAGGAGACCGGCCTGCGGGCGGAGAAGCTGGAATATCTGGGGCAGATCCTGCCCTCCCCGGGCTTTTCCCGGGAAGTGCTCCACGCCTACCTGGCCACGGGCCTGAGCCAGGGCAAGCCCCGCCCGGATGAGGACGAGTTCCTCACGGTTCGACGCCTGCCCTTGGAGGCTTTATACCGTATGGTGCTCTCCGGGACTGTCCGGGATGCCAAAACGGTGTTTGCCGTGCTGAAAGCCAAGGCCCTGGAGGAAGCGTGACCATGGAGAAAAAGACCATACTGATTGTGGACGACGAGAAGTCCATTGTGGATATCCTGCGCTTTAATCTGGTGAAGGAGGGCTTTGCCACCCTCTCCGCCTATGACGGGCGCACCGGCCTGGAACTGGCCCGGAGCAAGAGCCCGGATCTGATCCTCCTGGACGTGATGCTGCCGGAGCTGGACGGGTTTTCCGTCTGCCGTATCCTCCGGGAAGAAGGCAGCGCCATCCCCATCATCATGATCACCGCCCGGGAAGAGGAGACGGACAAGGTCCTGGGCCTGGAGCTGGGGGCGGATGACTACATTACCAAGCCCTTTTCTCTCCGGGAACTCATTGCCCGGATCAGGACCAATATGCGCCGGGCGGCCAATGGCTACGCTCCCCCGGCGGACGGCGCGGGAGAGGTTCTGCGCCGGGGCAACATCGTGGTGGATCTGGAGCGCCACACCGTCTTTAAAAACGGGACGGAGCTGGAGCTTACCCAGCGGGAATACGAGCTCATCAAATGCCTGGCCATGCACCCGGGAAAAATCCTCAGCCGCCAGGAGCTGATGCGGGAGGTCTGGCAGTACGACTACTACGGCGACCTCCGGGCCGTGGACGTGGCGGTGCGCCGCCTGCGGGAGAAGGTGGAGGATGACCCCGCCGAACCCATGTACGTCATGACCAAACGGGGCGTGGGGTACTATTTCAGCGAGAACGGCGGAAAGTGACGAGAACAGGGGGAGCCGCAGCCTTATGAACCGCAGCCTGTACACCAAGCTGGTGCTGATGATATTGCTGGTAATCATATCCCTGATGACGGTGGTGGGCCTTTTCCTGATCCGGGAGATCCGCAACTTCTATCTGGAGGAATTCTACCAGCAGATGCAGACGGTCTTTTCCAGCAGCGAGCTGGCGGACGGCCTGCGCACCGCCGCGGACGGGGAAGATCCCGCCCGGCAGATGGCGGACATCCTCCTGGCCTACTCCGGCCAGCTGGGCATTGATTCCGGGGAGCGGAACTACTATATCCTCTCCGGGGAAACCGGCGCCTGCCTGGCCGGGAGCAGCGCGGTGACCGGTCCTCTAGAGGCCACGCCCAACATCCTCACGGCCCTGGCCGGGGAGAACGGCTATGCCTATGATTCCTCCGCGTCCTATATGGATGTGGCCCTGCCCGTCGCCGGGGAGGGCGGGGAAAACCGCTTCATTGTCTATATCCGGGATAACAAGGCCAGTGTCCAGGCCCTTACCAGCCAGCTTCTGCGGATCATATTGGAGGCGCTTATGGTGGGGCTGGTGATTGCCGTAGCCCTGGGCCTCATCCTGGCCAAAACCCTGGTCTCGCCCATCCAGAGCCTGACCCGGGCGGCGGAGCGCATGGCGGAGGGGGACTTTGCCGGCAAGCCGGAAAACCCGGCCACAGACGAGATCGGCATCCTTACCCGGACCTTCAGCGACATGGCCGGGCAGCTGGAAAAGAGTATTGACGACATGCGCCGCAGCGAGGAAAACCGCAAGGAATTTGTGGCCAATGTGAGCCATGAGCTGCGCACCCCCATCACCAGCGTCCGCAGCTATGCCGAAACCCTGGTGGAGGCTGGGGAAGAGCTGGACGGGGCCACCCGGGAGGAATTTCTGGGGGTTATCCTCCGGGAGAGCGACCGGATGACCAAGATCGTTCAGGATCTTCTGACCCTCAGCCGCTTCGACGCGGGGAGCTTTGGGTTTTCTTTCGAGCAGTTTTCCTTTGCCCAGTCGGTGGAGGATGTGTACAATGCCGTGCGCATGGAAGCCCAGAAGCAGGGCCACGATTTTTGCCTGGCGCTGCAAGAGGGTATCCCCGAGATCCGGGGGGACAAGGCCCGGATTGAGCAGGTGCTGCTGAACATGGTTACCAACGCCATGAAGTATACGCCCTCCGGAGGGCGTATCTCTGTCACTGCCGGCTATGAGGGAGAACGGGTGTGGTGCACGGTCCGGGACAACGGCATCGGCATCCCGGACAAGGACGTGGAGCATGTCTTTGAGCGGTTTTACCGGGTGGACAAGGCCCGTTCCCGGGAGTCCGGAGGCACGGGCTTAGGGCTTTCCATCGCCAAGGAGATCGTCACGCGCCACAACGGGGAGATCCGCCTCCGGAGCCAATTGGGCATCGGGACGGAGATCACCGTGGAGCTGCCTGTGGGAGGGCCCGCAGATGCGTGACCGGACGAGACGGGAACGGTGGAAGGATGTGGGAATCGCGGCGCTGGCCTTGGCCGCCCTGGTTATGACGGTGCAGCTCACGGGGCTGCCGGACTTCCTCCGCGCCCGGAACGCCGGGGCGGACTCCGGCGCACCGGTCACGGACCGGGCCAGCCTCCTGGGGCCCTATGCCGCAGCAGTGACGCTTTCGGACGGGACGCGCTGCGGCGCGGCGTGGGGTAGCGGCAGCCAGGCGATCTATGAGCGCTTTTCCGCCCTTTTGGGCGAGGCGCTGGGCAGCGCCGGAAACCCGGTGCGGGCGACGGCGGAGAGCTGGCGGGAGGCCCTCTCCGGCCCGGGGGCCTACTTTGACTTCCGCGCGCAGCTGCCTCTGGCCCTGCTGGCCGAATGGCTGGGAGCCCAGACTCCGGAGTGGGACGCCGGGGACAGCGCCGGAGAGCTGGTACTGGCGCTGGAGGACAACGCCGTGCGCCTTTACTACCGCAGCGGCGAGGCCTGGTACAGCTGCGCCACCGCCCTGAATGGGGCGGTGCTGACAGAGCGGCTGGGAGAGTTTTCCCCCAACGGCGCTGTCTTTGCTTTTGAGGCCGGGGAGGACTATGCCCTGGTGGAGGACACCGTGCTGCTCTACGGGAGCCGAGACACCCTCCAGAATTATACTGTCCGCACGCCCCTCCAGGCGGGACAGAGCGCGGCGGAGCTGCTGGCCGCCTTCGGCATGAACAGCTATATGGCCAACAGCTATACCGAAGCGGACGGCGCGGACATTTATGTGGAGGGGACCATGAGCCTGCGCCTTTCCGGAGACGGGACGGTGCGCTTCTGGGATACGGAGCCTGCCGCCGGGGAACTCAGCCCCGCCGCCGCGGCGGAGCTGGCGGCCCGGACGGTCCAGAGCGCCCTGGAGGAGACCATGGGCGCGGCGGAGCTGCGGCTGTGGTCCCTGGAATACCGGGACACGGGCTATACGGTGCAGCTGTGCTACTGCCTGGACGGGGTGCCCGTGCTTCGCAACGGGGACCCCTGCGCCGCAAAGGTGGAGATTACCGGGACAGACGTCTCCTGGGCGGAGATCACAGGGCTGGAATTCACCGCCTCCGGGGGCACGGAGGCACCCATGCCGCCGGAACTGGAGGCGGCGCTGGTCCAGAGCGCCGGCGGCGGGAGCATGGAAATGTGGTATCAGCTATGGAACGACCAGCTCCGGGCGGACTGGGTCACGGCGTGAGGCACAGGGTATGGATCGGGGAAAGATCAAAAACTGGATACTTCTGGTGCTGCTGCTCCTGGACCTGGCCCTGGGGGCACTGCTGCTCGCCGGGGCGGCGGAGCAGGCAAGCTACCGAAAGCTGGGGGAGGAGAGCCTTTTCGAGGTCCTCCGCCAGCGGGGGCTGACCCCCGGGGAGGCGCTGGAACTGCCGGAATCGAGCCCCGGATCCTGGCACCTGGAGCGCAGCCTCCAGGCGGAAGAGACCTTGGCCTCCCGCCTTTTGGGCGCGGTCACGGCCCAGAACCAGGGGGGCAATATCTACACCTACACCGGGGAAAACGGCAGCGCCAGCTTCCGGGGCACGGGAGAGTTTGAGATACAGTTTACAGACCCTCTGGAACCGGGTGGAAACCCGCGGCGGCTGGTGCTGCAGACCTTGGAGAGCCTGGGGCTGGATGCCCGGGAGGAGGACCTCTCCGTCCGGGACACGGCAGAGGGCGAGGTATACACCGCGCTGTGCCGTTGGCAGGAGGCGCTGGTATGGAACTGCCGGGTGCGCTTCACTTTTACAGAGGCTGGCCTTGCCTGGATCAGCGGCCAGCGCCTGTTTGACACCGCAGGGGAGGAAACAGCCGGCGCCTATAGCGCCAACACGGCGGTGCTGTGCTTTTTGGACAGCGAGTATGCCGGAATGGCCGGTACGCTGGAGGCCATTCTCCCCGGCTATACCATGAGCGTGCCCATGTCCGGCAGCTGCACATTGCAGCCGGTGTGGGTGCTGCAGACGGACGCCGGCTACTTCCAGGTGAACGCCGTCACCGGGCGGACGGAGCGGCTCGCAGAATAAGTTGCAATTTTGTTACAGATATGCTACACTGTTTTTACCTGACCAGCAATTATGCCAGGAACTGTCCATTGAATGCAGAGAAAAAACAGTCTTTTCCGCCGCCGGCGGCGGCATGGAACGGGCTGTTCCGTGGGATACTGATATTGCGTTTTGACTTGATGGCCAAAGCGCCATGCGGGAAACTCTGTCAGAGAATATAACCGTAAGCGCCGGGGCGGGATTCCGGCGGGGAAGGTGTAAGCTGTGGAAAAATATAGGATAATCGGCGGGAAACCGCTTTATGGCGAGGTGGAGATCTCCGGGGCGAAAAACGCCGCGGTGGCCATCATCCCCGCTGCGCTGATGGTGGAGGGCGTCTGCCGCATTGAGAACGTCCCCGAGATCAGCGATACGGACATGCTTTTGACCATACTCAGCCACCTGGGCGCCAAGTGCCGGATGCTCAATAAGTCCACGGTGGAGATCGACTGTACCCGCGTGCAGATCAACGAAGCGCCCTATGACCTCATGCGGAAGATCCGGGCCTCCTATTACCTCATCGGGGCCATGTTGGGCCGCTTTGGCCGGGCCAAAACCACCATGCCGGGCGGCTGTAACTTCGGTGTGCGCCCCATTGACCAACACATCAAGGGCATGACCGCCCTGGGCGCCGACGTGGAGGTGAGCGGCGGCTTTGTCTTCGCCACGGCCCGGGGGGGCAGGCTCAAAGGTGCGGAAATCTATCTGGACAAGGTCTCCGTGGGCGCCACCATGAACGTGATGCTGGCCGCCTGCATGGCGGAAGGGCGCACGGTCATCGACAACGCCGCCCGGGAGCCCCATATCGTGGACCTCGCCAACTTCCTCAACTCCATGGGCGCGGACATCCGGGGCGCCGGTACGGACAGCATCCGCATCAACGGCGTCCGCAAGCTCCATGGCGGCAGTTATACCATCATCCCCGACCAGATCGAGGCCGGCACCTACATGGCCGCCGTGGCCGCCGCGGGGGGCGAGATCCGGGTGAGCAACGTCATCCCCAAGCACCTGGACTGCATCTCCGCCAAGCTCCGGGAAATGGGCGTGGAAGTGGAGGAGGATGAGGACTCCGTGGTGGTGCGCCGCATGCGGCCTCTCCGGCGGACAAACATCAAAACCCAGCCCTATCCCGGTTTCCCCACAGACATGCAGCCCCAGCTGTGCGCTGTGCTGAGTACGGCCCAGGGCACCAGCGTCATCACCGAGGGTGTGTGGGACAACCGCTATAAATATGTCAATGAACTCCGGAAGATGGGCGCCCAGATCCAGGTGGACGGCAAGACCGCCATTGTGGAGGGCGTGGACCGCCTCACCGGAGCCCCTGTGGCCGCCTGTGACCTGCGGGCCGGCGCGGCGGTGGTCATCGCCGGGCTGTGCGCGGAAGGGGAGACCTGGGTGGAGGACATCCAGTATATCGAGCGGGGTTACCAGGACCTGGTGGGCAAGCTCCGGGCCCTGGGCGCGGACATCGAGCTGGTGGAAGAGGATATCCCCGCCCCTGCCATGCCCCAAATCTGCTGATGCGCCTGGCGATCCTGGCCAGCGGTTCCACCGGCAACTGCACCCTGGTGAGCTGCGGGGGCAAGCATCTGCTCATCGACGCGGGCATCTCTGCCCGGCGGATTACAGCGGCGCTGCGCGAGCTGGGCCTCGCGCCGGAGGAGATCGGCGCCGTACTGATCACCCACGACCATTCCGATCATATCCAGGGCCTGCGGAATTTCGCCCTGAACCGGAAAATCCCTGTGTTTGCCTCCTGTGCCGCGACGGAGGCCATCTGCCGTGCCACGGGCTGCCCGGCGGAATCCCTTTCCGCTCTGGAGCCGGGGCGGCCCCTGCGCCTGGACGGTTTCGGGATCACTTGCTTTCCCACGCCCCATGACGCCCCAGGCAGCCTGGGCTACCGGATCTCCGGCGCGGACGGCACCCTGGGCTACGCCACGGATACCGGCACGGTGACGCCGGAGATGCTGGAGGGCCTCCGGGGGACGGATACGGCGGTGATCGAGGCAAACCACGACCCGGAGATGCTCCGTGCGGGGCGCTATCCCCCTTACATAAAAGAACGCATCCGCTCCCCTCTGGGCCATCTTTCCAACGAGAGCTGCGGCCGTCTGGCGGCGGCCCTGGCCGGGACGGGGACCAAGCGGCTGATTCTGGCCCACCTGAGCCGGGAGAACAACACCCCGGGGAAAGCCCGGGAGGCCGTCGCCGCCGCCCTGGCGGAGGCGGGACGGACGGCGGAGCTTTTCGTCGCGCCGGAGCGCGGTGTGCTGGAGCTCGCCTGGGCCAAGGAGGTCGAGCCATGCTGGGAGTGAGGCTCATCTGCGTGGGCAAACTCAAGGAACGCTATTTCCAGGAGGCTGTGGCGGAGTACCAAAAGCGCCTAGCCGCCTTTTGCAAATTCGAGATTGTCGAGCTGCCGGAGGAACGGCTGCCGGAGCAGCCCTCCGCCCAGGCGGTGGAGCAGGCCCTTTTTCGGGAGGCCGGGGACATCCTCCGGCACATCCCGGCGGGCGCTGCGGCCACGGTCCTGTGCGTGGAGGGGGAGACTCTCTCCAGCGAGGAGCTGGCCGAAACCCTCCGGCGCTGGACCAACGCCGGAAAAAGCCGGTTGTGTTTTGTTATCGGCGGGTCCTATGGGCTCCACCCTGCGGTGAAGGAGGCGGCCCAGCTGCGCCTTTCCATGGGACGCATGACCTTCCCCCACCACCTGGCCCGGGTGATGGTATCCGAGCAGATTTACCGCGCCTTCACCATCCTGGCGGGGAAGCGGTATCACAAGTGAATCCGGCCTGCGCCGGAAAGGGAGAAGACAATGAACTGGTGCCCAGAATGCAACATCCTCCAGGAAGGAAATGTGTGCCCCCAGTGCGGCGGGGCGCTGCGCCCGCTGCCGGAGGCGGAGTGGGGACGGCGGGATGCCGTGGGCTCCCTGCTGGACCGCTGGCCCAAGGCCGCGGACGGAAAACCGGAACGGCCCGTGTTTTTGTGCCACCGCTCCAGCGTGGATATGGCCGACAAGCTTACTGCGGGCAAACTGCAGGCTTACGGGATCCCCGTACTGACCCGGCTGCCCGGCGACGGGCAGTTTGGGGAGCTGGTGCTGGGGATGGCCGGTCTGGGAGCGGATCTGTTTGTGCCGGAATCCCAGGCGGAAGACGCCCGGGAACTCATAAAGGAGGAAACGGAAGATGGACAATAAAATCCGCGTAGTATATGAAAAGTGGCTGGACAGCCCCGCCTTGAGCGAGGGGGAGTGGAAGGAGCTCCACGACATCCGCCAGGATGAAAAGGAGATTGAAAGCCGCTTTTTCGCCCCGCTGGAGTTCGGCACCGCCGGGCTTCGGGGCATCATGGGCATGGGCACCAACCGCATGAATATCCACGTCATCCGCCATGCCACCCAGGCCTTCGCCAACGTCATCAAGGCCGAGGGGGAGGAGGCCTGCAAAAAGGGCGTGGTGGTGTGCTATGACTGCCGCCTCAACAGCGACAGCTTTGCCCGGGAGGCCGCCTGCGTCATGGCCGGGAACGGCATCTTCGTGCGCCTTTTCGATGACCTGCGCCCCACGCCGGAGCTGAGCTTTGCCATCCGGCACTACGGGGCCTGTGCCGGCATCAACATCACCGCCAGCCACAACCCCAAGGAGTACAACGGCTACAAGGTCTACTGGTCCGACGGCGCCCAACTCCCGCCCCAGCATGCCGAGGCCATCGCCAAGGGCATGGAGGCCATCGACACCTTCACGGACATCACCGCCATGGACTATGACCAGGCTGTGGCCCAGGGGAAAATCGTCCTCATCGGCAAGGAGACGGACGAGGCCTTTTTGACCAAGGTCCTGGCCCAGGCCATTGACAAGGAGGCCGTGGCCCAGGTGGCCGACAAGTTCCAGGTGGTCTACACGCCCTTCCACGGCGCCGGGCATCTCCTGGTGCCGGAGGCCCTGCGCCGCCTGGGGATCCGGCACATCCACCCCGTGCCGGAGCAGATGGTTATGGACGGCAGCTTCCCCACGGTGGACAGCCCCAATCCGGAAAACCCGGAGGGCTTTTACCTGGCGGTGGATCTGGCCCGGAAGGTGGACAGCGATCTCATTATCGGTACCGACCCGGACAGCGACCGGGTGGGCGTCATGGTCCGGGACGGGGACGACTACGTCACCATCACCGGCAACCAGATGGGCGTGCTGCTTTTGGACTACATCATCCAGGCCCGGAAGAGCACCGGCACCATGCCGGAGAACCCCGCCTTCCTCACCACCATCGTTACCACCATGATGGCCCGGGACGTGGCGGAGACAAACGGCGTCCACGCGGACGAGACCTTCACCGGCTTCAAGTTCATGGCCGAGAAGCTCGCCGAGTATGAAAAAATGGAGCACCCCTACCACTATCTCCTGGCCTTTGAGGAGAGCTACGGCTACATGATGGGCGACTACGTCCGGGACAAGGACGCGGTCACCGCCTCCATGATGATCGCGGAGATGGCCGCCTGGTACTTCCAGAAGGGCATGACCCTCAAGGACGCCATCAACGCCCTCTATGAGAAATACGGCTACTACGGAGAGAAAACGCTGAACCTGGTGATGCCCGGCCTGGACGGCCTGGAAAAGATGCGCGCTCTGATGGCCCGGCTCCGGGAGGAGCCGTTGGGAGAGATCGGGGGGACGGAGGTCATCCTCCAGCGAGACTACCAGACCGGCACCCTCAGCGTGGCGGGCCTGGGCGTTGTGGGCAGTACGCCCATGGCCGGGTCCAATGTGCTCTACTATGAGCTGGCCGACGGCTGCAGCTTTATCGTCCGCCCCTCCGGTACGGAGCCCAAGATCAAGATCTATATCCTGGCCAAGGCCGGCACCCAGGCGGAATGCGCCGCCCGGGTGGAAAAGTACGCCGCCTTTGCCGAGACCCTCCGTCCGTAAGCGGCAACCCGGAAACCGCAAGGCCGCCCGGCGCAAAATGCGCCGGGCGGCCTTGCGGCTTTGCGTATCCGAGAGGCATGCTGGGCTATGCGGCGGCTTGGCTAAGAGAGAAGCTCCAGAGCCCCGCCGTGCACGGAGAAGACCTGGTCGCACAGCCCGTCGATGTCCTCCCGGACATGGGTGGCGATGAGGATGGTCCTGTCCGGCCCCCGCTGGGCGCGCAGCAGCTCCCGCATTTCCGGCAGGGACTGGGTGTCCACGCCGCTGAAGGGTTCGTCCAGAAGGAGAATCTTCTGCCCCTCCATGATGGCCTGGGCAATCCCCAGGCGCTGCCGCATGCCAAGGGAGTAGTCCCCCACCTTCTTTTTGGAGTCCGGGTCCAGACCCACGGTGCGGATGGCCTTCCGGATGGCTTCTTCTCCGACCCGCCGGTTGACGGCGGCCAGGAGCCGGAGGTTCTGGAAGGCCGTGCGCCGGGGCAGGAAGCCGGGCCGCTCAATCAGCACGCCCATGTTCCACTCCCCGGGACTCCGGCTTTTCAGGGGCGCCCCGCCGATCCGGATCTCGCCGCTGTCTGGGAGCAGCAGCCCGCACAGGAGCTTGAGCAGCACGGTCTTGCCGGAGCCGTTCCGCCCCACAAGGCCGTAAATTTTTCCCGCCTCCAGCACGGCGGACACGTCCCGCAGCACAGTCTCGCTGCCAAAGCTTTTTGTCACATTACAGATCTCGATCATTGGGTCACCCCCGCCGTCTCTCTGGAAAAGTCATATTTCTGCACCCACACTGCCGCCCCGGCCAGCTCCAGGGCAAGGAGCGCGGCAAAGTACGCCACGGAGTGCCAGATCTCCGGCCTGCCGCCATACCCCAGGTCGTGGGCCAGGAGATAGCCGTGGTTCAAAGGGGAGAACCACTGGAGGATGTTGAAGGGGTAGAGCACATAGGGCGTGGTCGTGGTGACCCAGCCCACGGCCACGATGCCCAGCACCAGCGCCAGGGCCAGGTGTTCCCGGTTTTGGAGCTTCAGACTCAGGAACAGCAGCCCCAGGAAGCTCAGCTCCAGGATCAGCAGCCCTGTGCCCCAGAGGGCCGCCGTAAAGGGCGTGAGCTGGAGCACCGCCTCCTCCGGTACCCAGAAATACTGCCCTGCGGCGCCGGAAATGGCCGCAGTGATCACCGGTGTGCTCCAATCGCTGGTAAGCCGGCTTTCCAGCAGCACGCGCAACGCGCAGCCGGCGAACAGGACAAAGAGGTACAGGGCGATCAGCACCAGGGCATAGAGTACCTGGGCCGCCAGCCAGGCGCGGCGGGAGGCGCGGACCAGAAGCATGCTCTGGTTTTCCCGGGTGATGGGCAGATCGGACAAAAGGAAGATGCCTCCGGCCAGGATGGTGATGTGCAGCGTGGGGTTGGAGAGCAGCGCCGCGTAGGGTTCCAGGAGGTTCAGCGGCTTGCCCATGGACCGGGACAGCTCCAGCATCCCCTGGGAGGTCAGGTAGGGATAGAGCACCGCCATGGCCAGGAGCAGGAGTACCCGGGGGGAGCGCAGGACGCCGCCCAGGTTCATCCGGAAGATCACGGCTGCGGCGTGGAGCGGGGCGGTTTTCCGTTTCACCGCAGCACCACCTTCCTGCATCTGCGCCAGAACCACAGCCCCAGCGCCAGCAGCAGCGCCACGGACACCGCCAGCCGGACAAGGCAGGACTGGGGCGCGGCAATATTCATCAGGTCGCTGAGATAGAACGAATTGCCGGTGAGGCGGATCAGAATCTGGGTGAGACCCAGGAACAAGATCATGGGGACGG
>CALWOS010000095.1 GCA_944383185.1 uncultured Oscillospiraceae bacterium | reverse complement strand
GGGCCAGAAGTACCGACAGGCATTATAGCCGATGCCTAGGAAGCGCCAGTACCAGTCCACGATGTTCCCCATGCCCCCGGCCCCCGCCAGGCGGTTTTGCTGGGCGGGGCAGAGGACGATGAGCAGCACGCCCACAAGGGCGCCCAGAAGGGCCGTGAGCATCCAGGGCTGCAGCCGCCGCTTTTGCAGCAGGAGGGAGAGCATGGCGCAGACCATCAGCACCAGGAGCGCCGCGCCGGTGTTCTCCTTGGTCCAGCCCCCCAAAAGCCCCAGGCAAAAGCCCCCCAGAGCACGGAGGGCCTCCCGCCCCGGGGAGACGGCGGCGGCGCCGCCGCTCAGGGCGCGGCGGAAGGGGAGGAAGGCCAGGAGCACGATCAGCACGCCCCAGAGATAGTTGGCCGCGCCGATGGTCCACAAAAAGCTGCTGCCAAAGGCGGGGGTCAGGAACCACAGCCCGGCGAACACCAGCAAAAGCCAGAAGGGCCCCGCCCCGCGCAGGCCGTCCAGCCCGCCCAGGCCGTGCCAGCAGATCATGAGGCACAGCGCCGCGAAGGCCGCGGCGCATAGGATGTCGCACCAGGGCTCCCCCCAGGCCAAGAGAAGCTGGCCGATGGTGTGGACCACCGTCCGACCGTTGGTCCCGGCATAGTGGGAGAGCTGGCTCTCCACCAGGTCTCCCAGGCTTTCAATGGGCTGTTTGGTGACGAAGCTCACTGCATAGGAGTAGTCGTCGGCATACATCGGCGTCAGCCAGCCCAGCCACAGCACCAGGGCGAAGATGGCCAAAAGCACCAGCAGCGCCGGCCACAGGGGACGGCGCTGCGTAAGGGCGGTTTTCACGGTTGCCCCTCCTTTTTCTCCTGATTGGGCTTGCGGAAGGCGAAAAATCTCTGCCCCAGATAGTTGAAGCAGACAAACAGCCCCATCCCCACCAGCATGGCGGCGTTGTCCCGGAGGCTGACGGAGGCCCCCTGGCCCTCCAGGAGGGCGTAAACCAGGGGCTTGGCGATGCCGTAGGCCAGGAGATAGCACGCGGCGATATTCACCGCAAAGCGCAGCACCTGGGCCCAGGAGCGGGCGGTGTCGCGGAAGGTGAAGTACTTGTTGAGGAAGAAGCTCAATATGCTCCCGAAAATATAGTTGCAGGCGCTGGAGATCCAGTAGCCCACGCCGAACACATTGTACAGCACGAACATGATGGCGGTGCCGAACAGGGTGTTCACCACCCCCACCATGGCAAAGCGCACCAGGGTGCTGTTCCAAAACTTTCCGATCCAGTCTCTCATTGGGGTCTCTCCTCGCTGGTCTCACGGACAAAATAAAGGGGCCGGGCCTTGACCTCCTGGTAGATTTTCCCCAGATACTGGCTTTGTATCCCCATGTTCCCCAAAAGGAGCGCCCCTACCAGGCACACAAGCCCCCCCAGGGCCAGGCCGCCCCGGCTCCCGGGGATACACAGCGCGCAGATGAAAAGGGCCAGGGCTCCCAGCCCCAGGAGCGCGGCGGAGAAAAAGGCAAAGCGCAGGGGCTTCAGGGAGAGGGCGCAGATGCCGTCCAGGGAGTACTGGAGCAGGGCGCGGAGGGACCACTTGCTTTCCCCGGCGGCCCGGTTCACATTTTCATATTCCAGCCACCTGGTGGGGAAGCCCACCAGGGCGAACAGGCCCTTGGTGAAGCGGCTGTGCTCCGGCAGGGAGAGGATGGCCTCCGCCACCCGCCGGCGCATCAGGCGGAAGTCCGTGGCCCCCTGAGGCACGGAGAGATCCGAAAGGCGGTTCACCACCCCGTAAAAGCCCCGGGCCAGGAAGCTGCGCACCGGGCTCTCCCCGGCGCGGTCCACCCGCCGGGCGCCCACCACATCTGTGTCCGGGTCGTCCCGAAGGATGTCGTACATCTGCCCCAGCAGGGCGGGGGGGTGCTGGAGGTCGGCGTCCACAAAGGCCAGGAAGTCCCCCGTGGCCATGCGCAGGCCGCAGAGCACCGCGGCCTCCTTGCCGAAGTTTCGGGAAAAGGAGGCGTAGCGTACCCGCTTGTCCATCCGCCGCAGATCCCGGAACTGGGAGAGGGTGCCGTCCGTGGACCCGTCGTCCACCAGCAGCAGTTCCCACTCCAGATCCGGCCGCTGGGACATCTCCCGGGCCATGGCCTGGTAGAAAAGGGGCAGCACTTCCGCCTCGTTCCAGCAGGGGACGATGACGGAAATACGCGGCAAATTCACTTTTTCCTCAGCAGTAGCCATGTCTGCCTCCTATACGCCGGTGGAAATCGTTCTGATATTATACGCCAAAAGCCTCCGGATTGCAACATCTCTCCGCTTTTGCATAGCAAAACGGCAGCCGGGATCCGTCCGGCTGCCGTTGCGTTGTGGAAAAGCGTAGATGGAGCGGGGTGCTCCCCTGCTCCCAGTGGGCTCAGCTGCCGGGGGACTGGGTCTCCCGCCAGGCGGAGTAGTCCGTGATGCCCTCCCCCGCGTTGGGGTGGAAATGGGAGTAGACCCCGTCCGCCGCGAACAGCGCCAGGAGCACCACGCACAGGCTGTTGCGCTTGGCGGGGGACAGGCGGTCAATCCCCCTGCCCAGGAGCGGCCCGGCGAAGTATACCACCGCGCAGCAGCCCAGGCCGAAGATCACCGCGCCCTCCAGGCAGATGCGGCCGTTGAGGTTCATGAAATAGCCGCTGTAGTCCCACCAGCGGATGCCCTTGGTGAACTCCAGATACCAGCTGGTGAAATACTCGATGACGGAGCACAGCACCATGGACACCAGGAAGGTGGCCACAGGCCGGGAGAAAAGCCGCCGGAGCAGTACCAGCACCATCACGCCTCCCGTGCCGTAAATGGGCAGCCAGGGCCCCAGCATGGTGCCCCGGTTCACCAGCACGCCGTCTGTGACGATGTGGAGAGATACCTCCCAAACCCAGCCGATGCAGGAAAAGGCGAAAAACAGCAAAATCAGCGTGGACAGGCCGTAACGCCGGCTGTAGTCCAGCCGGTGCCGCTGGACGAAGTGGAACACCGGGTCCTCCGGCAGGCTGACCTCCCGGCCCGCCAGGCGGGGTTTTGCCCCCTCCGGCGGGGCCTCGCCAAAGGCGGGGACGGTGAACAGAGCGGCCAGGGGCCGGTCTTCCTCCAGCGCCTTCTGCCGCAGGACGATGTAAAGCTCCGTATACGCCCCGGAGCGGTAGCCGTTGACAAACAGCAGCCCCAGCAGCCCCACCGCCGCGGAGGCCAGGGCCTGGCACAGGGCCACTTTGCCCAGGGCGATGCCCACCGCGGTTCCCACCACGGAGGCCGCCACAGCCGGCAGAAGGGTCCACCGGAGATAAAAGCCCAGGTCCAGCAGGAAGCAGCGCCACTTCTGCCCGCGCATCATCTGCCGGGACAGGAGGATGGCCTCCCCGGCCCCGGCGTCGGGATTCTCCGCCAGGATATAGGGGACCATGCGGTAGGCATAGTATTTCACCGGGAAGCCTATGATGGTAAAGGTCCACAGCAGGAGCTGTATCGAACGCAGCAGCATCCCCCGGGTCACCTTCCACCAGCGGCCCCGGCCAAAGGGGTAAAAGGCCGCGGCGATGCTGATATTGTCCCGGACGCGGCTTTCCAGAAAATAGCGCCGGGCGCCCACGGCCAGGGTTCCGGTGACCCAGATGGAGAACCACAGCCCCCCGGCGATGCCCAGGCAGGCCAGCAGCACGTCCACCCACCCCGCCAGGGCGGAGCGGGCCAAAAGGGCGAAAAACGCGGAGAAGGGGGCTGTCAGCGTGTCGAATACCGGCCCGATGTTCTGGTCCGCCGCGGCCCACATGGGATGGCTGCCGTCCATGGCGTCCACATCCAGCCACTGGAGCAGGGTGTCCCAGTTGGAGAGGCTCGCCTGTTGGTTGACCACCTGGTTATCCGGCAGCATCTCGCCGGGGTCGAACTGGCGGATGAAATCTACAGACTGGGTGAACTCCGTCCCGGTAAAGGCCAGGAGGAAGCACACCGCGATCATGGCGGCCCAGTTCCGCAGGAAGTGGCGCCTCCCCCAGGCCTTCAGCTCTTTTCGCTTCCACATATGTTTTTATCCTCCCCTCTGCCGGACCGGCGGTTTTCCGCGGCGTTCCGGCAGCCTGCGCCTGATTGTCTCACGTTCCGCCCCATCCGTCAAGAAAAATCTTCCGGCCCGGGACGGCGGAGCAGCGCCGCGGCGG
>CALWOS010000094.1 GCA_944383185.1 uncultured Oscillospiraceae bacterium | reverse complement strand
CCCTCCCTCCTGGCGGGCCGCGCCCGCGGCGCCAGCTTGCCCATGCTGCGCAGGCTGATGCCCAGGGTGGAAAGGTTGTGGAGCATGGCCGAAGTGGCGGGCGGGAGAACTCCCGCCACACCCAGGGCGATCAGCGCGCCGTTGAAGCCGATGACAAAGCGGTAATTGGAGTGAATACGCGCCATGAGCGCCATAGCGATACGGCGCAGTTCCACCAGCTCCCAGAGGCTGTCAGCGGCGATGGTGATGTCCGCAATCTCCCTGGCGATGGCGGCGCCGTCGCTGATGGCGATGCCGGCATCCGCCTCGGACAGGGCCGGCGAATCGTTGATGCCATCGCCCACCATCAGCACCGTGTGGCCCTCCCGCCGCAGCTGCGCCACAAACGCCGCCTTGTCCGCCGGGAGCACCTCCGCGCGGAACATGTCCACACCCACCTGGGCGGCAATGGCCGCGGCAGTGCGGCGGCTGTCCCCGGTGAGCATGACGGTGCGGGAGATGCCAAGGGCGCGGAGGGAGCCAAGGACTTCCCTCGCCTCTTCTCGTAGGGGGTCGGAGATACAAATCACAGCGGCAAGCTGTCCGCCGGTGGCCAGGTACAGGTGGGAATACTCCGGCGGCAAGGCCGCGAAGCGCTCCTGCTCGCCTTCTGGAATCTGGCAATGCGCATCTTCAAAGATAAAATGGGCGCTGCCGATCAGGACCCGCTCCCCGTTGACCGTGCTTGCAATGCCGTGGGCCACCAGATACTCCACCTTGGAGTGGTATTCTTCATGGCGCAGGCCCCGGCGTTTCGCCTCTTCCACCACGGCGTTGGCCATGGAGTGGGGAAAGTGCTCCTCCAGGCAGGCGGCCAGCCGCAGCATTTCGGACTCTCGCTTCCCCCCAAAAGGGATCACTTGGGCCACCTTCGGGCAGGCGTGCGTCAGCGTGCCGGTCTTGTCAAAGACGATGGTGTCGGCGGCGGCCACGGCCTCCAGGAACTTCCCGCCCTTGACGGTGATGCGGGACCGCCCGGCTTCGCGCATGGCGGAGAGGACAGCCAGGGGCATGGCCAGTTTCAGGGCACAGGAGAAGTCGACCATCAACACGGACAACGCCCGTGCCACATTGCGGGTGAGGGCAAAACTCAGCAGGCTCCCAGCAAAGGTATAGGGCACCAGCTTGTCCGCCAGGCTGGCGGCTTTGCTCTCGGCTTCCGACTTCATCTGCTCCGACTGTTCGATCATGTGGACGATCTGATCGTAGCGGCTCTGGCCGGAGGCCTGCTTCACCTCCAGGACGCATTCGCCCTCCTCCACCACGGTGCCGGCATAGACGGCCCCGCCGGGGCGCTTGGCTACCGGGAGGGATTCCCCGGTGAGGGACGCCTGGTTGACGGTCACTTCGCCCTCCAGCACCAGGCCGTCCATGGGGATGATCCCACCGGCGCGCACCACTATGGCGTCTCCGGGCCGGACCTGGGACACAGGGGCGAGCGTCTCGCCCCGGGCGGTGCGCAGCCAGACCCGGTCCACATGCAGCGACATGCACTGTGCCAGGTCTGCCACGGACTTCTTCCGGGTCCACTCCTCCAGCAGTTCACCCACTTCCAACAGGAACATGACCGTACCGGCGGTTCCAAAGTCCCCCTGGAAGGCGGAGAGGGAGATGGACAGGGCGTCCAACATCTCCACCTGGATACGCCGGTGGAACAGGCAGCGCAGTCCGCGCCGCACAAAGGGGATCATGTGCCACAGGGTGCGGGCCATGCGCAGCGGCGGCGGGAGGAACAGGGTGCCCAGCGCCTTGCACGCCACCTTCGCCACCAGCTTTTCCTCAAATTCCCGGTTCAACGCCCGGCTGCTGTGTACCGGTAAGGTGACGGCCTGTTCTGCTTCCTTCCAGGAAAAGCGCCGGATCTCATCCAGCACGGCCTGCCGCGCACCATCGTCATAATACAGAATGACGCAGCAGGTGCGCTCATGGACGGTCACCTGCCGCGCCCAGGGCTTTTCCTGCAGCCACGCCTCCAGCAGATCCGCCTGGGCAAGGGTCATCCGCCTCTGCCGCAGCTTGAGCCGGATGCGCCCCCGGCTTTCATGCAGTATGGTTGCGTTCATAGCTCTCTCCTCCAAAAAAAGAGGGGGCCGCCGGCGCGGCTCCCTTGTGCGGATATCAGACTTCTTCGCCCTCCAGATTGGCTGCGGCGGCTTCCTCCGCTTCCTTCGCCGCGCGGTCCTCGTTCAGCGCCTTGGCAGAGGCCAGGATGTCCGTGGCGTTCTCCTGTACCTTGGTCACGGTTTCCATGACCGAGTCCTTCATACGCAGGCCGGCAGCCGTGACATGAATGTACGCTTTCTTGGCGTCTTTGCTGGTCAGCAATTTGATGCCGAAGGAGCCAAACAACGTGCCGCCCGCAAAACAGGCCAGCTTCGTATAAACGCGCATCGTAATACTTCCTTTCTTTCTTCTATTTCCGTTTGTAGCCGGTTACCATGACCATAATCATGCAGATTACAGCCCCCCAGGCCCAAAATCGATGCTGTTTCATCGGCGTCTCTCCTTTTGTACCAAGCTTTCGGAACGTCAAAGTATTATAGCAGGTTCCAAGGGCGTTTGTCGCTGTCAAAACGGACGCGTAGTTGCGGTTTCCGACATTTTTCTGTATTGGCCGGGGGTCATGCCATAGTACCGCTTGAACACTGCGTTGAACTGGCTCATCCCCTCATAGCCCACAGCCTGGGCGATCTTCTGGATCGGCAGGCGGGTCGTGCGGAGCAGCTCTCCTGCGCGCTTGACGCGCTGCCGCACCAGCCAGCTGTGTACCGGCGTCCCATAGGCGCGGCGGAAGCCTTCCTTTAAGGAGGTGGGTGACATCGAAAACCGCCTGCAAAGGAGCGGGAGGGTAATTTTTTCTGCCAGATGCTCCTCCATGTAGGCCTTCACCTCCCGCACACCGGATGGTACGTAGCCATCCGCGCCGTCATGGATGCCGTCCAACTGGTGGGCCTCTGTGCAGAACAGATACAGCAACTCCACCGACTTGAAAACGCAGTAACGCTCCCAGACGTCCTCCGGCAGACGTTGCAACGTCTCAAAAAACGCCTGTGTCCAGGGCGTTCCATGCAGCGCTGCACAGCCGCTCCGCGCCGCCATCTTTTCCCTGACACCTCTGGTGTCCAGCCGCAGCCCCAGAGTGGCGCAGACGCTCTGAAGGCTCTCCCTGGCCGCCACGGCGTCTACTGCCACCAAAACGCCGCTCAGATCCCCGCTCGCCAGACAGGAGCCAAGCCTGGAGCTGTCGGAGAGAAGGAAAATTCCCGGCGCTTCCACCGCGTATGGGTTTCCCTGCGCCGTTTGGACGGCAAGATAGCCCGTAAGGCAAAAAAGCGCTTCGAAATGCAGCGGCTCGCCGCACACGGGGATATACTGGAGCGTTTCACCCCCTGTCTCCGGCAAGGCGAAGCGGCAAGTCCGGACCCCCGGCATACCACTGCTCCAATGGGCCTGCTTGGCATTTTGGCGCAATAAAAATTCTTTCAGCATACGTCTATCCCACTCTGTCCATTCCTGCCGTGACCGCCGGCATCCGCTCTCAACCACCGGAAGTTAGTAATATCTAACTACATAATACACGCTGCTAGACGGAATTGCAAGATCTTCGTTAGTTTTTTCTAACTATTCGATCACACAAAAGGCACTCCGCGTTTTTGAACCGCACTACTAAATACGGACAATAGGCAAAAGGCCCCCTAATGTAGAAAAATAAAACTACATCAGAGGGTCTTTGGATGTCCTTCGGCAAAGGGAAAAAACGGCTTGCCTTGTTAGCAGAATCTAACTATAATAGCGAGTGTACAAGTGAACCTGATATATCAGAAATAAAATAAGGATTGGAGAACACGACATGCCGTTTGCACTCTGGCAAGGATTGCTGATTCCCTTTGCCGGGACGGCGCTTGGCGCCGCCTGCGTCTTTTTTGCACGCAAAAACCTGGGCGGGCCGGCCCAGCGCGCGCTCACCGGCTTTGCCGCCGGGGTTATGGTCGCGGCTTCCATATGGAGCTTGCTGCTGCCCGCGATAGAACAGGCGGAGGATATGGGGCCATGGTCCTTCCTCCCCGCTGCTGTGGGGTTCTGGCTTGGCGTTGCGTTTCTGCTGGGGCTGGACCGGCTGATCCCTCATCTGCATCGCGGCAGCACAGAGGCTGAGGGGCTCAAAAGCAGCCTGCGGAAAACGACCATGCTGACCTTGGCCGTGGCGCTGCACAACCTTCCGGAGGGAATGGCCGTCGGCGCGGTCTACGCCGGCTGGCTCTATGGGGACAGCGGGATCACGCTGGCAGGGGCGCTGACCCTCTCCCTGGGGATTGCCATCCAGAATTTTCCCGAAGGGGCCATCATCTCCATGCCTCTGAAGGCGGAGGGATTTTCCAAAGCCCGCGCCTTCCTGTATGGAGCGCTCTCCGGCGCGGTGGAGCCCTTGGGGGCGTTTCTGACAATTCTTCTGGCAAACATCCTGATCCCGGTATTACCCTATGCCCTGAGTTTCGCGGCCGGCGCTATGCTCTATGTGGTGGTGGAAGAGCTGCTGCCGGAGATGGCAAGCGGCAAGCATTCCCATATTGGAACACTGCTGTTTGCCGTCGGCTTTACCCTGATGATGGCGCTGGATGTGGCGCTGGGCGGCGGGCATTGAATCCGGCAAGCAAAACGCAACCAGCTCCGGTATAAAACTTCATGCGCCCGGGACGCACCACGAGCACAGGCAAACGCCGGAGCGCACGAAGTTTTTGCGCATGTGGGCCGGGTACGGCCCACATGCGCTGTGATTTCATGACCGTGCCGCGGAAAGCGGCACATGGCCGATTTTGCTATGCTTTTGCATAGCAAAAAGATCGCGGCGGCCCTGGTACCAGTGGAAAGGGTCTTGGGATTCCGCATGGGAAAAATAGCTGTCCCAAAGAAAAACTAAAGATAAACAAAAAGCCGGAGTAAGCATCCTTACTCCGGCTTGGCAGGGGTTGAAGGGATCGAACCCTCGGCCTACGGTTTTGGAGACCGCCGCTCTACCAGCTGAGCTAAACCCCTAAATCTGGTAAAATATCGCAATGTATGAAAAACCTTTCGGTATGGATCTGGTGGGCCTTCGGGGGCTCGAACCCAGGACCGACCGGTTATGAGCCGGTTGCTCTAACCAACTGAGCTAAAGGCCCGTCGCATTTAGAAGTATTGCCGCCACGATATTCGTGGCGGCAATACCGTTGGCTTGGCGCCACCTGTTGGACTCGAACCAACGACCCTGCGGTTAACAGCCGCATGCTCTACCAACTGAGCTAAGGAGGCATACAGGGCCCAAGCCTAAGAAGGCTTAGGCCCGCTTTGTGTTGGCATTGACCTATTTTCCCAGTCCGTCTCCAGACAAGTATCTTCGGCACAGGTGAGCTTAACTTCCGTGTTCGGAATGGGAACGGGTGGACCCTCACCGCTAAAAACACCAACTATCGTA
>CALWOS010000093.1 GCA_944383185.1 uncultured Oscillospiraceae bacterium | reverse complement strand
CTCCGGAGCTGCCCCGGCGCCCGGAGGCGGATGCTCCGCCCCGCCGTCGTGATCCGGCAGCCCATATCCCCCAGGACCGTGAGCACCGGCCCCTGGTCCTCCGGGGGCGCCTCCCAGACCTCCACATCTCCGCCGGTGATGGCGGCAGCACAGAGGTAGGTGGCCGCGGCGATCCGGTCCGGCATGACCCGGTGCCCCACCCGGTGGCGGGGGCTTCCGCCCTCCACGGCGATCACCGGGCTCCCCGCGCCGCTGACGGAAAAGCCGCAGCGCCGGAGAAAACGCTGGAGATCCACGATCTCCGGTTCCCGGGCCGCGCCGTGGATAACGGTGGTACCCTGGGCGCCGCAGGCAGCCAGCATGGCGTTTTCCGTGGCGCCCACGCTGCTCACGGGAAAGTGAATCTCCCCTCCGGTGAGCTTCGCCGCCCGGCAGCGGAGCTGCTTTTCCGTCTCCGTCACCTCCGCGCCGAGGCAGCGCAGGGCATAGATATGGAGGTTCACCGGCCTGCGGCCCAGGGGGCAGCCGCCGGGAAAGGTCATGGACGCCTCCCCAAACCGGGCCAGGGCCGGGCCCAAGAACGTCAGAGAGGCGCGCATGGTCCCGCTGAGTTCCGCCGGCAGGCTGTGTCCCGCGGCGGCGGCGGCGGAGACTGTGACGCAGTCGCCCTCCTCCCGGGTCTCACAGCCCAGGCAGCGCAATATCGCCAGGGCCGCCGCACGGTCGCTGAGTTCCGGGCAGTTCAAAAGCTCTGTCTCCCCCGGTACCAGGATGGACGCCGCAAGAATGGGCAGCATGGCGTTTTTCGCCCCCTGGACCCGGAGGCTGCCCTCCAGAGGTGTTCCGCCTTGGACGCGCCAGATCGTCATAATATTCTCCCTCCACCGGCAGTTTTGCTCCATCCTATGCGCCGGCGGAGGGATCTGACATTCCCCGAAAAAAATGCGTTCCGGGATATTTGCGATGCAAACGCGCAGAGAAACCAGCCATGCACCGCTTTCCACGGCGCGGCCAAGGGGTCACTGCGCGCGGACCGCTACCGGCCCATGCGCGCCTAAGCCGTATATGTCCGGGCTTTCGCGCGCGAGGTCTCCTATGCCTTTGCCAGTTCCAGGACCATGTCCGCAATCCGCTCAGTGGCGTTGGCCACCCGCATGCCGCACATAGCCCGGGCCATGGCGGCGAGCTTCTCCGGGGATTGGAGCAGCTCCGACACCAGGCCGAACAGCGTGTCGGCATTGAAATCCTGCTCCAGGAGCACTCGGGCGGCGCCTGCGGCTTCCAGAACCCTGGCGTTTTTTTCCTGGTGGTTGTTGGTGACGTTGGGGGACGGCACCAGCACGGCGGGCTTGCCCAGCTCCGCCAGCTCGCTGAGCGTGGAAGCGCCGCTGCGGCACAGGACGATGTCCGCCGCGGCCATGACCTTGGGCATGTCATAGATATAGCTGCGCACATCCAGGCCTTGCTCGCCGCAGCCGCCCACGCCCTCTTCCTCCAGGCGCTTGCGCATGGCGGCATAATACCGCGCGCCGGCGGAGTGGATCAGAGTGAAAAAGGGCTTTTGATAGGCGCGCTCGATGAAACGCACCATGATTTCGTTCATATGGGCCGCGCCCAGACTGCCCCAGACGGAGACCACCAGGGGCTTATCCAGGTCCAGTCCCAGCTCTGCCTTGGCCATGCGCTTGTCGTAGCGCACAAAGTCCCGGCGCACCGGTGTCCCGGTGACGGTGACGCGCTCCGGGCGCTTATAGTACTGGCGGCTCTCCGCAAAGCCCACCATGATCCGGTCCACAACGCCGGAGAGCATCTTGGTGGTGAGCCCGGGGACGGCGTTGGACTCGTGGAGGGCCGTGGGGACGCCCAGGCTGTGGGCGGCCTTCAGCACGGGATAGCACACATAGCCCCCTGTCCCCACCGCCACGTCCGGGGCGAAATCCCGCAGGATCGCCTTGGCCTCCTGCTGGGAGGTGAGAACATTTTTCATGGTGGCCAGGTTGTGGCGGATGTCCGCCGGACGGAGGGAGCGGTGGAGGTTGGTGATGGTAACGGTCTCCAGGGCATAGCCCTCCCGGGGAACCAGCTCCGTCTCCATCTGACCCTTGGCCCCCACAAAGAGGATCTCCACATCCGGGTGCAGCTCCCGGATGCGCCCGGCAACGCCCAGGGCGGGATTGATATGGCCGGCGGTGCCGCCACAGGTGAAAAGGACTTTCATACTTGGTCCAACTCCTCATTTCCCATAGTCTTTCCCCAGGGGAACACTATTCCTTCCGGGCGGGGATGTCCCGGGAAATACTCAATACGATGCCCATTTCCGCCAGCTGGATCAGCAGCGCCGTGCCGCCGTAGCTGAAAAACGGGAGCGAGATGCCGGTGCAGGGGATGAGGTTGGTGCACACCGCCACATTCAGGAATACCTGCAGCGCAATCATAGTGGTGATGCCCGCGCAGACCAGGAAGCTGTACCGGTCCCGGCAGTGGAGGGCCAGCCAGTAGCCCCGGATCACCAGCAGGGCAAAGAGGCAGAGGATCAGCATGGCGCCGATGAAGCCCAGCTCCTCGCACACCACGGCGAAGATAAAGTCGTTATGCTCCTCCGGGAGGTACAGGTACTTCTGGCGGCTCTGGCCCAGGCCGAGGCCGGAGAGGCCGCCGCTGCCCACGGAGATCAGGGACTGGTAAATCTGATAGGCATCCCCGGAGCGCTCCTCCGGGTTCAGGGGGTCCAGCCAGGTACTGATACGGCTGGAGGCGTAGGGGAAAAAATTGACGAAGATGAACACGAAAATGGCCATGGCCACCGCGCCGCCGATGAACCACTTTTTCTCCACGCCCCCCAGGAACATCATGGCAGCGCCGATGGCAAAGATGATGATGGTGGCGCTCAGGTGGGGTTCCAGCACCAGGAGCACGGCGATAACGCCCAGGATGGCGGCAAAGGGAACGATGCCGTAGCGCACGGTGCGCATCTTGTCCTTGAATTTGCAGATCAGGGTGGCAAAGTAGAGGATCACGGCGATCTTGGTGATCTCCGAAGGCTGGAAGGTGGTAAAGCCCAGGCTGATCCACCGCCGGGCGCCGCCCACCCGCACGCCGATGATGGGCACCGCCACCAGCAGCGCCAGGGACACGATCAGCAGCAGGCGGCTCATCCGCCGGTAAAAGGCCACCGGCAGCCCGGCGCACACAAACATGGCGCCGATGCCGATGCCGGCGAAGATGAGCTGCCGGATGAAATAATATGCGGCGTTGCCGCCGGTCTCGTCCGTGGGGTCATAATAGGCCCGGGCAAAACTGGCGGAAAAAATCATCACCACGCCGATAGTCAGCAGCAGCAGCACCAGCATCAGGAACGGCAGGTCGATCTGTCCCCGAAGGGGGATATCCCGCAGATCCTCGCGATGGCTGGTCATCCGGGCTCCGGAGTATTCCATTGTTCCATTCCTCCTTTCCCGGCGGGGCGCCGCGCCCCGGTCAAGCAGCGAATCGGTCCATGACTCCCACGAAACTGATCACGGCGCACAAAGCGGAGATGCCCGTAAAGAGCACAAAAAGCTCCCGCTCGCTCCACTTTTTCCCGCTCCAGCCGCCCATCTCCAGATGGTGGTGGAACGGCGCCATTTTGAACACCCGCTTGCCGTGGGAGAGCTTGAAATAGGTCACTTGAATGATATCCGAAAGGGTCTCGATGATATACAGGAAACCCAGGGGGATCAAAATCAGGGGCATATCCATAGCGAAGGCCATGGCGCACACCGCGCCGCCCAGAAACAGCGAGCCCGTGTCCCCCATGAAGCACTGGGCCGGATTGAAGTTATATACCAGGAAGCCCAGCAGGCCACCCGCAAGCCCGGCGGCGAAGATGCTCAGCCCCGCGTACTCCGTGCCCCACAAAAAGCCGATGGCGCTGTAGCACAGGAACACGGGGATAGAGGTTCCGGTACAAAGGCCATCCACCCCGTCGGTGAGGTTCACGGCGTTGACGCAGCCCACAATGACAAAGGCGGCAAAGACGAAATACAGCGGTGCCGGAATCTGGACCGTGATATTCCAGAAGGGGATATAGAGCTCCGGCTTGAGGTAGCCCAGGCGCCGCAGCAGGAAGATGAAGGCGATGGCCACCGCCAGCTGCAGCAGGAATTTCTGCTTGGCAGTCAGGCCCAAATTCTGCTTTTTCTTGAGCTTTTCATAGTCGTCCAGAAACCCGATGACGCCGTAGATGGCGGCGAAGAGCAGCACCAGGATGTGGCCGTAGTCCCCCTCCAGCATGGGCTGGAACCCCACGGTGAGACAGGTCACAGTAACGCCGGCGATGAAAATAATCCCGCCCATAGTGGGGGTGCCGGACTTGGACATGTGCCACTTGGGTCCCTCCTCCCGGATGGCCTGGCCGGCCTTGATCTTCCGCAGCCAGGGTACATAAAAGCGCCCCACAAGCACCGCGGTGAGAAATGCCAGGAGAAATGCCGTCATAAGCTGCATGGTCATTGGTGTGAACATTCCCTTCAGATATTGACTCATCATGGGGATTCTCAGGCCCGGGCACGGCGGCGGAGAATATCCGCCACAATCTCCCGCTCATCCATGTGATGTTTTTCCTTCCCCACGATCTGGTAGGTCTCATGACCTTTGCCGGCTAGGATTATAACATCACCCGCCCTATGGTTGTCAATAGCCCATTCAATGGCCTTCACCCGGTCCACGATGATCTTGTGGGGGGTGCGCTTGCCCTTGAGCCCCGCGGCCACCTCCGCGACGATGGCCTCCGGATCCTCCGTGCGGGGGTTGTCCGAAGTGACGATGACGAAGTCCGCGTGCTCCGCGGCGATGCGTCCCATAATGGGGCGTTTGGTCCGGTCCCGGTCCCCGCCGCAGCCAAAGAGCACCACCAGCCGCCCCTGTGTGACCTCCTTCATGGAGATCAGGACGTTTTCCAGGGCATCCGGGGTATGGGCGTAGTCGATCAGGATCGTATAATCCCCGTCCGTGGGGACCACCTCCACCCTGCCCTTGACGCCGTGGGCGGTCTCCAGGGCCCGGCTCACATCTTTCGTCTCCATCCCCAGCTGGAGGCAGCAGGCAATGACGGTCAGTGCATTATATACGGAAAAGCGTCCCGGTATACCCAGGCGCACCCGCTCCAGACAGCCGGTGGTGAGGGCGCAGAACCGCACCCCCTGAGCGCTCAGGCGGATGTCCTTGGCCACCAGGTCTGCGGACAGAATCTGCTCTGAAAAAGTGAGCACCGGACACCGGGCACGCTCCACCATATAGTTCCCCCAGGGGTCGTCCAGATTTACCACACCCTTCTCGCACTGGGAGAAAAGCTTGGCCTTTGCTGCGGCATAGTTTTCCATGGTGCCGTGGAAATCCAGGTGATCCTGGGTGAGATTGGTGAATGCGCCTACGGTGTAGCGGATGCCCGCCACCCGGTGAAGCTCCAGGGAATGGGAGCTCACCTCCATGACCATATGGGTGCAGCCCGCGTCCGCCATTTCCCGGAGGAGCTTCTGCAGCTCGTAGGACTCCGGCGTGGTGCGCTCCGTTTCCAGGACGCGGTCCCCGATCATGTTCTGATTGGTACCGATCAGGCCGCATTTGTTCCCGGGAACGGACTCCAGCACATGCTTCAGGAGCATGGTGGTGGTGGTCTTGCCGTTGGTGCCGGTCACGCCGATGGTAGTCATCTCCCGGGAGGGGTGGTGAAAGTAGTTGCAGGAACACAGCGCCAGGGCCAGCCGGCTGTCCTCCACCAAGACGTAGGGGGTCTCCCCTTCCGGCGGCCTCTGGCAGAGCACGCATGCAGCCCCCTTCTCCACGGCCATGGGGATAAAGCGGTGGCCGTCCGTCTCATAGCCGGCGATGGCCACAAACAGATCCCCCGGCCGGGTCTTGCGGGAATCGTAGCTGATGTCCTGCAGTTCCAGCTCCGGGTCTGCATGCATTTCCCGGACTTCCACATCCTGGAGCAGTTCAGATAGTTTCATAAGTCTCCTCCTGTGTTCCTCGCGGGTATTGGCCCGCCGGGCGGCTTTACGCCCCGGTGCGCTAATATCTGCCGTACATGCTGGCGTCGTTGTCTACCAGCGCCACTTCAATGACGGTGCCGTGCTCCACCTGGGTACCGGCCTCGATACTCTGGGTCGTGACTACCACGGTATTGGAATCCGAGGCAATGCCACGGGCGGCGGAAATGAACAGGCCCTGGTAAGCCAGGCGCTGCCGGGCGATGGAATAGCTCAGCCCAGTTAGGTTGGGCACCTCCTCCAGGGACGGGTCCGGCTCGGCGTCCAGATAGAGAATGACCTCGCTGTTGGCCGCGATGACGGCCCCAGCCCGGGGAAGCTGATCGGTAATGGTGCTGCCGGTGCCGATGGTGCGGTAGCTCAGTCCCGCCTCCTGAAGCCTGGCGGCGGCCTCCTCCACAGTAAGACCGGAGAGGTTGGGTACGGATTTGTCCGTGTGCTGCTCCTCCTCTGCGGTGTACTCCGCCTCCACGCCCAGGGCGGGGAGGATGTCTGCAAAGATGTTGCCCACGGTGGGGGCGGCCATGTTGCCGCCGGAGACATAGGTCCCGCTGTCGCTGCTGGGATTGTCCAGAAGCACCAGCACGGCATACTGAGGATCGGTCATGGGCGCAATGCCGATGAAGGAGACAATGTACTCCTTGGGCCCGCCGGCAACTTCCTGGGCCACCTTTTCGGAAGTGCCCGTCTTGCCGCCCACATGGTAGCCGGCCACATAGGCGTTTTTGCCGGTGCCCTCCACGCTGTCGCTGACCACCTGTTCCAAGATCTGGCAGACGATGTCGCTGGTCTCCTCGCTGATGACCTGGCGCTTCACTGTGGGGCTGGCGGCGGAAATGACGTCGCCATTGGCGTCGGCAACCTCCTTGACCACATAGGGTTCCATGAGCTTGCCCCCGTTGACGCAGGCAGACACGGCGGTGATGAGCTGCAGGGGCGTAATGGTAAAGGTCTGTCCGAAAGAGGCCGCGGCAAGCTGGGAGAGGTTCTGGGGATTTTCAAACACGTCCCGGCTCCACCAGATGCTGCTGGCTTCCCCCTGGAGTTCGATGCCCGTATTTCCGGACAGAGGCGCGGAGGAGTCCTCGTTGTCCTGAAAGAAACCGAAAGCCTCCGCATATTTGTAGAAGTTTTCCGCCCCTACCGCAAGCCCCAGGTTGATGAAGGCCACGTTGCACGAATGCTGCACCGCCTGGGTGAGGGTCTGGGAGCCATGACCGTAGGTCTTCCAGCAGTTTCGGGCCGTGGTGTCGCCTGTGACCTGGATGCTGCCGCCGCAGTAATAGCTGCTTTCCAAACTGGTGACACCAAGGTCCAGCGCCATAGAAAGGGTGATGATCTTGAAAGTGGAACCTGGTTCATAGGTGTCCTCCAAGGCTTTGTTCCGCCACTGGAGGAACTGGGCGTCGGATAGGATCTGGGCCTTTTCCTCTTCTGTTTCCGCCGCGTCGATCTGCGCCTGAACCTCCTCGCTTACGGCGTCATAATCGTTCAGGTCAAAGTTCCCCAGGCTTGCCATAGCCAGGATCTCCCCGGTGTTCACGTCCATGACGATGCCCGCCGCGCCGTTTTGCACGCCGTAATCCGAAACGGCCTGCTGCAGGTGTTTTTCCAGGTAGTACTGGACATTGGCGTCAATGGTAAGAGTCACGTCGCTGCCGTCCTCAGCGTCGTAATAGTCCTCAAAATTGGTATAAAGGAGGTCTGTACCCTGGGCGTTTGTGGCGCGGATAATCCGGCCGTTCACTCCGGAAAGGACGCTGTCATAGGCAAGCTCCACCCCGGAGAGACCCGTGTTTTCAAATCCTACATAGCCGATCACATGGCTGGCCAGACTGGAATAGGGGTAATAACGCTTGGTGTCCGCCTGAAGTTTGACGCCGATCAGGTCGTTTTCGGCCTTGAACTCCCTGACCTGCTCGGCCAAGTCCGCCTCCACCTTGTAGGCCACGGGCTGATACCAGGATTCAGTCTTGGCCGCCATGGCCAGGATCTTATCCTTATCCACGCCCAGGATTTCCGAAAGGCCCGTGGCGATAAGCTCCGGGTCCTCGTCGTTCTGGATAATCTCCCAGGGGCTGATGTAGACCGTCTCCACGCTGGCGCTCATGGCCAGGATCTTGCCGTTGCGGTCATAGATGGTGCCCCTGGCGGCGTTCACCGTGGTATCACGGACCTGCTGCTCGATGGCCATGGTTTCAAACTCGTCGTGGCGGACAATCTGCAGATAAAAGAGATTGATCCCCAAGGCAATAAACGCGACAACGCCGCACACGATCATCAGGAACAGTGTGCGGCTGAGCATCATGCGGTTGGGAGTGGAAGGCCCTTTGTGGGGCTGCTTGGAAGTTGCCATGTATGTCTCCTATGCGCGGTATGGATGGGCGGACGGACTTGCTACTCGCACTCTATGCGCCGCCTCAGCCGAAATATGCGGAGATCTGCTCCAAAATACCGGAACCCTCCTGGCCGCCCACACTCTCGGCCCGGTCTCCGCTGAGGACCTCGCCCTTGTCCGGCGCGGTAGAATCAATGTAATAGATCTGGTCGTCCCGGGGCTGCTGCATACCCAGGACATGGATGGCATATTCCTCCACCTCCGTGAGGTTGAACGCGCTCTCATAGTCGATCAGCAGGCGGTTCTGCTCCACTTTCAGTTCGCTGAGCTGGCTCTCCAGGGCAGCGGAAGTCTCGGAAACGGCGGTGAGCTGGACCCGTGCCAACATAGTGAACACCAGCAGCACCACCACGCACAGGCCGCCCAGGATGGTGAAAGGGGCCAGGGCCTGGCGGTTGGCGGCAGCCGCCTCCGCCCGGGCGCGGGAAACGGCCTCCGCGCGGGCCTGACGGCGGGTACGGGGCACAGTTCTTGGCGCAGGGGCTGTACGGGGCTCTGGGCGCTGCCGGGGGAACTCCGGCGCGGCGGGCTCCAGGGACACGTCCGCATAGAGGTCCGGGTTATTGAAGTCATATGCCAGGCTGCCGAACACAGCGCCCTGGCCGTAATACTTTTGAGAAGCCGAATTTGCCATATGATCTCCTTGTTCTCCCGCCGGGCTCTCCCGGTATGTGGTCTTTGGGTCCTATACGCGTTCCGCCACCCGGAGCTTCGCGCTGCGGGAGCGGGGGGTTTCTTCCAGTTCCTCCCCGCTGGGGAGAATGGGCCTGCGGCTGACGCTCCGGAGGGTCTGCCGGAAACCGCACACGCACACCGGCGCTTCCCGGGGGCAGGTGCAGCCGTCCTCCCTGCTGTGGATGGCGGTCTTTACCAGCCGGTCTTCCAGGGAGTGGAAGCTGATCACCGCCAGACGGCCGCCGGGGCGCAGATGCTCCACCGCAGCGTCCAGCATGGCTTCCACTGCTTCCAGTTCGCCGTTGACGGCGATGCGGATAGCCTGGAAGCTGCGCTTGGCCGGGTGCTGCTTTTCCCGGAGGGCTGCCGCCGGCATGGCAGCGCGGATAATGCCCACCAGCTCCAGAGTGCTCCGTATGGGCGCTTCCTGCCGGGCCCGGACAATGGCCCTGGCGATCCGGGGGGCATGGCGCTCCTCTCCATAGGCAAAGAGGATACGGCGGAGCTGTTCCTCCGGCCAGGTGTTCACCACATCCGCCGCGGTGAGGGATTGGCTTTCATCCATGCGCATGTCCAGGGGAGCGTCCGCCATGTAGGAAAAGCCCCGCTCGGCCTCGTCCAGCTGAGGGGAACTGACGCCCAGGTCAAAAAGCATCCCGTCCGCCAGGGGCACGCCCAGGCCGTCCAGGATGGCGCCCAGGTCCCCGAAATTCCCATGGACAAAGGTGATGTGCCCGGCATAGGGTGCGAGACGCGCCGAGGCCCGGTCAATGGCCCGCTGGTCCCGGTCAATGGCAATGAGCCTGCCGGTGGTGAGGCGCCGGGCAATGGCCTCGCTGTGGCCGCCCATGCCCAGCGTGCCGTCCACATAGACCCCAGCCGGACGGATGGCCAAGGCTTCGATGCTCTCTTTCAGCAGCACGGAATAGTGGCCGGACATCAGAATCCACACTCCTGCATGGCCTCCATGGCCGCCCAGATGCTCTCCGGGCTGAGCTCCTCCTGGGCAATGGGGGCCCAGGCCGCGCTGTCCCAGAACTCCGCATGGTCGTTGGAGCCCACGATGGTGACGTTTTTGGTCAGCCCCGCATAGTCCCGGAGGTTTTGGGGCAACAGCACCCGGCCCTGGCTGTCCAGTTCGCACTTGGCGGCGAAGGCAAAGAGGGGCCGCACGCTCCGCTGCTTGGTGAGAGGCATGGCGCTCACCTTTTCGGAAAAGGCCAGCCAGTACTCCTCGCTGTAGGCGTTGAGGCAGCGCTCGGCGGAGAGGGTGACATAGAACACCGAACCCAGCTCGTCCCGGAGCCGGGCGGGAATGAAGATGCGCCCTTTGGTATCCAATGTGTGCTGATATTCGCCGGTCATAGGCACCTTGGGCCGCCTCCTTCCCTGTTCTTCGAGCCACCTGTGTGGGAAATTGATGCACTTTCCCCCACTTCGCTCCACTTTGTGTGTCAAGTATACGCTGAATCCCCGGATTTTGCAAGGGTAAAAATCGTCTCCGGCCAGGGAATTTTTTCAAGGCACGAAGAAAAAAAGCAAAAAAATATCCCCGGAGCACAAGACTTTGTGCTCCGGGGATAGTGCAGTCTATTCTCACTACAAAATGTGGGAGATATCAGGGAGAAATCGGATTTTGCACTGTGCATTGCACAGCGCTTACTCTTCTTCCATCTCCTCCGGACGGATGGTCTCCACCTGGGGCATGGCGTCCCGGGCATGCGTCTCCTCCGGCTCATCCGGGGTCAGAGGCTGGCTGGGCAGCGGCGCCATGGACGCAGCGGCGGCGCTGGCGGCGCTGCGGTAGCGCATCCGGGACTGGCGCAGTTCCTCCAGCGCGGCGGATACGGCCTCTTCCGTGCGGCGCAGGGCGTCGTCCACATACTCATTGGCGGCGCGGCGAAGCTCCCGGGACTTCTGCTCCGCCCGGTTGAGCATCTCATTGCTCTTGGCCCGGGCCACCCGGATCACTTCCTGCTGCTCCACCATGCTCCGGGCCTGTTCTTCCGCCACCTTGCGGATGGACTCCGCCTCCCGCTTGGCGTTGCCGATGAACTCGTCCCGCGCTGTGACCAGGCGCTTGGCCTCCGCCAGCTCCACAGGGAGCTGGGCCTTGATGTCGTCCAGGAGGTTCAGCACAGCCTCCCGCTCCAGCATGCACTTGTCTTTTCCCAGGGGGACGCCCCAGGCCTCCGTCACCATGGAATAGAGCATCTCCAGGAGTTCCATCACGTCATTTTGCATCATCGATTCCTCCTAATTCTCTCCACCACGTCTTCCAGGATCTCATAGGGCACAAAATCGCTCAAATCTGCCCCATAGCGGCCCATCTCTTTCACCATGGAAGAGCTGAGGTAGGTATATTTCTCGCTGGAGGCCAGAAAGGCTGTCTCCAGATTTGGCTTCATTTTTTTATTGATGAGCGCCATCTGAAACTCCGACTCAAAATCCGACACCGCCCGGAGGCCCCGCACCACCACAGGGTGGTCAAACCGGTCTGCGTATTCCACCAGGAGGCCGTCGAAGGTGTCCACCCGGACATTGGGAAGCCGGCCCACCACCTTGCGGATGTGCTCCACCCGCTCCGTTGTGGTAAACATAGGGGTTTTGTTGGCGTTGATCATCACGCATATCACCACTTGGGGAAACATGCTGGCGGCACGGCGGATGATGTTCAGGTGCCCCAGGGTGATGGGGTCAAAGCTGCCGGGATAAATCGCGGTTGTCAAGGCTGCCTCACCCGCTTTCTCGCAGATAGGTGGTCAATTTGACCTTGCCGTAGCGGTATTCCCGCCCCAGGCAATAGGGCGCCCGCGGGGCGGGTAGCGCCGTTTCCCGACGGGTTTCGCACACTATTATACCACCTTCCAGCAGGATGTCAAACTCCATAATCTTCTCCAAAGCCTGTGTTTCCAGGCCCAGGCCGTAAGGCGGGTCCAGAAAGATGAGGCCGAACTTCCCGCAGCGCTCCAGATAGGCCAGGGAGTCCGCCTGCAGCACTGGCGCTGTGAAGCCGCAGCGTTTGAGGTTCCGGCGCACCAGCTCTGCGGCGGCGCGGCTCCGGTCCACGAAAACACACCCGGCGGCGCCCCGGCTCAGGGCCTCGATGCCCAGCTGACCGGTAACGGCAAAAAGGTCCAGCACCTGGCGGCCTTCCACGTCGAACTGCACGATGCTGAACGCCGCCTCCTTCACCAGATCCGTGGTGGGGCGGATGTCCCGGCCCGCCGGCTCCTCCAGCCGGCGGCCCCGGGCAGAGCCTGTGATCACGCGCATGGCTATTCCTCCTTGTGAGTTTGCCCCGGGGCCTCCGCCGCCGGCGCAGTTCCCTCGTCCCCGTGGAACCAGGCGTATACTGCCCGGGCGGTATTGGCAGGCACCGCGCGGCGGAGTTCCTCCTCTGAGGCGGCGCGGATGGCGCTCAGGGTCTTGAACTGCCGCTGCAGCTGGGCCCGGCGCTTCTCCCCTACCCCGGGGATGGCGTCCAGCTCCCCTTTCAGCCCCTCCCGGCGCAGGGCGCGCTGGTATTCGATGGCGCTGCGGTGGGTCTCATCCTGAATCGCACCCACCAGGGCAAACACGGCCGGGTTGCCGTTGAGGCTGATCTCCTGTCCCTCCGGGGTCTGGAGAGCCCGGGTGCGGTGGCGGGCGTCCTTCACCATGCCGTAAACCGGCAGGCGGTAGCCCAGCTCCCCCATGGCCTCCGCGGCGCCCTGGGCGTGGGTCGCACCGCCGTCGATGAGGATCAGGTCCGGAAGCTCTTTGAACTTCTCGTCCCCCTCCCGGCAGCGGCGGAAGCGCCGGGAAATGACCTCCTGCATGGAGTGGTAATCGTCCGGACCGGCACTGTCCCGGATGCGGAACTTCCGGTAATCCCCTCTCTTGGGGCGGCCGTCCTGGAACACCGTCATGGCCCCAACGATCCCCGTGGCGCCCAGGTTGGAGATGTCGTAAGCTTCAATGCGCCGGGGGAGCTGCGGCAGCTCCAGGGTCTTCTGAAGCCATTCCAGGGTCTTGCTCCGGCGCTGCTGGGCGGTGGCGTGGCGGCGGCACTCTTCCGCAGCGTTGAGCTGAGCCTTTTCCACCAGGCGGCGCCGGTCCCCCCGCTGGGGATACTCCACGGAGACCTTCCGTCCCGCGGCCTGGGAAAACAGCGCCTCCAGCTCCTCCCGATCCTCCGGCTCCACCGGGAGCAGGATCGTCCGGGGCCAGGCGCCCAGGCCGCTGTAGTGCCGGCGCACCAGGAGGGAGACAGCTTCCCCGTCCGTCTCCATGGGCTCGTCCAGCAGCTCCATGTCCTTGGCCGCCAGATCCCCGCCCACATAGTGGAGGATGACAAAGCAGCACTTGACACCCCGGGCAAAGCCCACCGCGTCCGTATCCGCGCTCACGGCGGAGATGACCCGCTGGCGCTTGGAGAGTCCCTGGACCGCCCGGATCTGGTCCCGGAGCTGGGCAGCGCGCTCAAAGCGGAGGTTTTCCGCGGCCTCGTCCATTTCCGCTTCCAGGGAGTGGACCAGCTCTCCCCCCCGCCCTTCCAGGAGCATCAGCGCCTGGTTCATGGCAGCCCGGTAACCGCTTGGGTCCGTCTCCGGCAGGCAGTAGCCCGGGCAGGCTTTCAGATGGTACTGGAGGCAAGGACGCTCTTTTCCCACATCCCGGGGAAACTGCCGGGAGCAGCTGGGCAGGCGCAACGCCTTTTGGATGGTGTCGATAATATCCGCTGTAAGGCCCCGGCCCCCAAAGGGGCCGTAATATTTCGCGCCGTCCTCGCGTTTTTTCCCGGCGATCTCCATCTTCGGATAGGCCTGGGCAAGATCCACCCGGATAAAAGGATAGCCCTTGTCGTCCCGGAGGAGGATGTTATATCGGGGCTGGTGACGCTTGATGAGGCTGTTTTCCAAAACCAGGGCCTCAAACTCCGAAGCGGCCACGATCACCTGGAAATCCCGCACTTTCTCCACCATGGCGGCCACCTTGGGGAGATGCTCTCCCCGGAAATAGCTGGTGACGCGGTTTTTCAGGGCCTTGGCCTTGCCCACATAGATGACCTGATTCTTTTCGTCCAGCATGATATAGACGCCCGGCAGCAGGGGCAGGGCGTTGGCTTTTTTCCGCAGCTGCTCCAGCCTCTCCTGTGTGTCCAAAGGGGAACCTCCTTCTGCACAGCTTCCGCTGCGCCCACGTGCGCCAGTTTCCACCGGAGCGGGCGCAAGGGATTACGCCGTTTTCCCGGAAACTTGGAGAAAAGCAATAAGCCCGTGCTTACAACAAACACGGGCTTGATATGTGAGAGGAACCGGATTACTCGGCAAACTCGCTGTCGATCAGGGCCGTGAGCATCTCGATTGCCTGGTTCTCATCCACGCCGTCGGCAATGATTTTGATCTTGGTGCCCTTCACGATGCCCAGGGACAGAACGCCCAGGAGGCTCTTGGCATTGACGCGCCGCTCGTCCTTTTCAATCCAAATGCTGCTCTTGAACTCATTCGCCTTCTGAATAAAAAAGGTGGCCGGACGGGCGTGCAGGCCCACCTGATTGCTGATGACGACCTCTTTGATAACCATACTTTAACGCTCCTTTGCAGACTAAAAAAATATGGTGTTTCCATGGAGTAATCTTATCAAAGCCTGTGGAAAACGTCAACCTCATTCTTCCCATTTCGTGTAGTTGCACAGAAGGGTTTTCCAGCCGCCGGAGATTTTACTTCATTTCCACAATGGTGACGCCGCTCTCCCCTTCTCCAAAGCGGCCCAGGCGGAAACCCTTGATCTGGCGGTTCCGGCGCAGGGCGGCGTGTACCGCCTGGCGCAGGGCGCCGGTGCCCTTGCCGTGGATGATGGACACTTCCTTGAGCCCGGCCAGCATGGCGCTGTCCAGGAAGCGCTCCATCACGGGAATGGCCTCCAGCGTCTCCATGCCCCGGATGTCCAGCTCCCGGGCAGGGGCTGCGGTACGCAACTGCACCGCCGCGGCGGCGGCCACGGAGGGCTTGGCCTTCTTTTTTCCTCCGTCCTCCACAAGAAGCACCTCGTCCTCCCGGGCGTTTACCCGGAGTATGCCCGCCTGGAGTTCCAGCGTGCCGTCCGGGGAGACCCGGAGGACCTCCGCCTTCACGCCCATGGACCGGATCACCACCGTATCCCCCGCCCGCACAGGCCGTGCGGACTTTTCCTCCGGCGCGGGTAGGGGATCCTGCTCCCGGACGGCGGCCTCGGCTTCGTTCAGGCGTCGCTTGAGTTCCGCCCGGGCCTCGTTCACCGCCTGATGGTCCTCCTCCGCGTTGCGTTTTTTCCGCATCTCGTCCAGCTCCGCGAAGGCGGCGTCCGCCGCCTGCCGGGCCTCCTCCAGGATGCGCTGGGCGTCCCGTCGGGCCTTCTTGTCCGCCATTTCCAGGCGAACCTCCAACTCGCTCCGGGTCCGGGCGGATTTTTTATGGTTTTCCTCGATCTCCCGAAGCTTCCGGTCGATCTCCTCTTCTTTTTCCTCCATGCGCTTTTGCTGCTGGCTCAGGCGCTCCACCACGGTCTCAAAAGCGGCTCTCTCCTGTCCCACCCGGCTCCGGGCGGCGGCAATGATGCTCTCCGGCAGGCCCAGGCGGCTGGAAATGGCAAAAGCGTTGGACGTGCCGGGGATGCCGATAAGCAACCGGTAAGTGGGGCGAAGGGAGTCTACGTCAAACTCGCAGGAGGCGTTTTGCACCCCGTCGGTGGTGGTGGCGTACACCTTCAGTTCGGCGTAGTGGGTGGTGGCGGCGATTTTCGCTCCCCGGCGGCGGGCATACTCGATGATGGAGATGGCCAGCGCCGCCCCTTCCGTGGGGTCTGTACCCGCCCCCAACTCGTCAAACAGCAGCAGACTGTCTTCGCTGCACTGGGCCAGGAGTTCCACAATGTTCACCATGTGGCTGGAGAAGGTGGAAAGGCTCTGTTCAATGCTCTGCTCGTCCCCGATGTCCGCCAGGATCTCCCGGAACAGGGGGACGCAGCTCCCGTCTCCTGCCGGGATATGCAGCCCGCACTGGGCCATGGCGCACAGGAGGCCCAGGGTCTTGAGACAGACGGTCTTGCCGCCTGTGTTGGGGCCGGTAATTACCAGGGTGTCAAAGCCGTCCCCCAGTTCCAGGTCGATGGGCACGGCGGTATCCTGGGGCAGCAGGGGGTGCCGAGCCCGGCGCAGGCGCACTACGCCCGCCTCGGAGAGCGCCGGCTCCTGGCAGTCCAGTTTGTAGCTGAGCTTGGCCTTGGCAAAGATCAAGTCCAGATTCGTCAGGACGTTGAAATCATAGGAAATGTCCTCCCGGTGGGCGGCGCAGTCCGCGCTCAGTTCCGCCAGGATACGGTCAATCTCCTGGCGCTCCTTGGCGTGGAGCTCCCGGAGCTCGTTGTTGGCCTTCACCGCGGCCATGGGCTCCACAAATACGGTGGCTCCGGAGGCGGAGACGTCGTGCACCAGCCCCGGCACAGCGCTTTTGTGATCCGCTTTCACCGGAATCACATAGCGGTCGCTCCGCTGGGTGATGATGGGCTCCTGGAGAGCCTTGGCGTAGCCGGGAGAGGAGATGATCTTCTGCAGTGCCTCCCGGACCCGGGCGTTGGCCGCCCGGATCTTCCGGCGGATATCCGCCAGCTCGCTGCTGGCGGCGTCGGCAATCTCGTCCTCCCCGGTGATGGAGGCGGTGATCTTGTCCTCCAGGAAGCGGTTGGCCCGCAGGGCCTGGAACAGGTGGTGGATGCAGCTCTGTTCCGGGGCGCCCGCGCCCCCCACATAGCCCCGCACCAGCCGGGCGCACTGGAGCAGCCCGGCGATGTCCAGAAGCTCCCGGGTGTTCAGCACGCCCCCCATGTCCGCTCGGGCCAGGCTGCCCCGGACATCTTTCACGCCGGCAAAGGAGGGACTGCCCTTCACCGCCATCATGGTCCTGGCCGCCGTAGTCTCCTGCAGGCGGCGGCGCACCTCATAGCTCCCGGCCTCCGGACGGAGGGCGGCGGCCTGCTCCCGGGCGGACTCGCTCACCGCCTCCTGGGCCAGCATTTCCAACACCCGGGGCAGTTCCAGGGTGTGGAGAGATTTTTCATAGCGTTCCATATCGCGTCTTACGTTCCTTTATGATTGCAATTGTTTCCAATAATCCAAAGTCCCAAACCCCCGGTCCAGCTGGGCCAGGAAAAAGCGTTCCGACGCCGTTCCCAAGCGGCCCAGAGCCTCTTGATCCAAAGTAAAATGGAGAAACTGCCGGGGCGAGGCGTCCAGGATGTGCCGCATGGCCCGAAGGGACGCCGGGCACAGCGGCACCGCCAGGGCCGTGCCGCCGCAGGAAAAGCAGCGCAGGCAGCCGTCCAGCACCCCAAACACTGGGTTTTCCGGTTCCTCCCTGCCACAGACGGCGCAGCCGTCCACATCCGGTCGGAAGCCCGCAATGGCCGCTGCCCGGAGCTCAAAACCCGCCTTGACCTGTTCCGGCGGGTACAGCCCACGGCTCAAGGCGTACAGGCAGTTGAGCCCCAGCTGCAGCAGCGCCGGGTCCGGGCTGTCTTCATCGGAGAGGGCTTCCAAAACCTCCCCGAAATAGCTCCCCAGGGCAAAGCGCTCCACGTCCTCCCGAAGGCCCAGGAACTGTTCCACCGTCTCCGCCTCGTTCAGGCTCCAGCGCCCCCGGTTGCCGAACAGGGTCATCTCCGAATACACGAGGGCCTGGGCCGCGGCGGCGTAGCGGCAGCCCCGACGCATCGCCCCCCTGGCCCGGACGGTGAGCTTTCCGTCCCGGGCGGTGAGCACCGTGAGGAGCTTGTCCGCCTCCTTGTATTTCACTTCCCGCAGCACCAGGGCCTTTGTGGTGATAAACATAGTTATGTAAACTTCCTCATCCCGCCGCCGGCGGAACCGGCGGCGCGTCCAGGCGGCCCTCCTCCGGCGGCGTGCACGTTTCCCGGGAAGGGCGCGCCGGGGAAATCTGGGCATTGGCCGCGTACAACAGATATCCCAAGGGGTCGCCGGTCTCCCGGAACAGGTCCCATAAAAGCTTCTCGTCCATGGCGCACCTCCGTATATTTCTCTATACGGAAGTTTCCCACGAAAACGCAAATCTTATGGCTGGGAAATTTATGTTTTCCCGGCCTCTCATGATTCTGTAAAGCCGAAATTCCGCAGCTGGGCCTGGCTGTCCCGCCAGTTTTCCTTGACTTTGACCCAGGTCTGGAGGAAGACCTTTTCCCCCATAAATTCCTCTATGTCCCTTCGGGCCAGGGCGCCGATTTTTTTGAGCATGGCGCCGTGCTTGCCGATGATGATGCCCTTGTGGCTCTCCTTTTCACAGTAGATGACGGCCTCCAGGTCCAGGATGCCGTCCTCCCGCTGGGAAAAGTGGGTGATTTCCACCGCCGTACCGTGGGGCACCTCCCGCTCCAGACACAAAAGCATTTTTTCCCGGATGATCTCCGCGCAGATCTGCTTTTCCGGCTGGTCGGTGATCATATCCTCCGGGAACAGGGGCGGGCCCGGCACCGCCAGGCGTTCCAGCTCCCCAAGGAGCTGCTCCATCCCATCCCCGGTGCGGGCGGAGATAGGCACCACCGCCTGGAAATCATAAGCCGCGCTGTATGCGGCGATGACTTCCAGCAGCGCCTCCTTGGCCACGGTGTCGATCTTGTTGATGGCCAGGACGGCGGGCACGCCCGTCTCCCGGATGCGGGCGATGAGGGCTTGCTCCTGCTTCCCCACAGAGGGGATGGGTTCCACCAGCAGCAGCGCCCCGTCCACCCCGGCCACGCTCTCCCGGACCAGGTTCACCATATATTCCCCCAGGCGGTTCCGGGCCCGGTGAAAACCCGGAGTATCCAGAAAAACGAACTGGGTCTCTCCCCGGTTCACCACGGCGGAAATCCGGGTACGGGTGGTCTGGGGCTTGTTGGTGACGATGGCCACCTTCTCCCCCACCAGGGTGTTGGTGAGGGTGCTCTTCCCCACATTGGGCCTGCCGCAGATGGTGATCATGGCGTTTTTGGTAATGTTCATGTCTTTGGTCTCCAGAAAAAGATAAAATAGCACCAGGGGAGCAGCAGCACAACCAGGAGCATTCCCAGGACGGGATGGCCGGCAAACCAGTGGAGCGCCAAGGCGGGCCGGCCCTGGCCGAAGAAAATGACGCACCCCGCCGCCGCCGCGCAGGCAGCTGCGGCCAGGACGCCGCCGGCGGCGGCGTCCTTGGCCTTTTGGATCAGGGGATCCCGCTCCGGGCAGGTCTTGTCACAAAGGGCCTCCAAAGCGGTGTTGACGCACTCCAGCCCCAGCACCAGGCCGAAGCACAGAAACACCATGCACCACTCTGCCAGGCGGATCCGGGTGACCAGCCCCGCGGCCAGGACATACCAGGCCACGCACAGGTGGATGCGCATGTTCCGCTCCGTGCGCACGGTGGTAAAGAAGCCCCGGGCGGCCCAGCGGAAGTTCTTCACGCCCCGTCTCCCCCGGTGCGCTCCGGCTCCAGCAGGGCCATGACCGCCTTTTCCCGGGCGCGCATGGCGGCCTTCCCCGCCCCCTCGTCCACATGGTCGTAACCCAGCAGGTGGAGCACGGAGTGGACGGTAAGGTACTGGAGCTCGTGGGCGTAGCTGTGGCCGTATTCCGCCGCCTGGGCGGCGCAGCGCTCCAGGGAGAGAACCATGTCCCCCAGGGGGATGGCCTCCCGGTCGTAGTCCCAGCCGCAGTCGTCCGGGTCAAAGGCCCCGGGGCGCAGGTCGTTCAGGGGGAAGCTCAGCACGTCCGTGGGGCGGTTCACATCCCGGAACTGCTGGTTCAGGGCATGGATGTGGGCGTCGTCTGTAAAGGTGACGTCCACGGCGCAGGGCTCGTCCACCCCCTCGGCGGAGAGGGCGGCGGCCACGGCCTTTTTCACCAGGCGCGCGCTCTCGGGGTATCCCAGGTTCCGGCGCGTCCGGGTGACAGTGATGGTGTGTACTGGCGTTTTGGCCACCTCCTAGGGAAAATCGGGAAACGGCGTTCAGCGGAAGGTAAAGACGACGTTCACCGCGTCGGTAAACTGGAGCTCATTGTACATACTGGCGTACTCCCGGGCGGATTCGGCGTTGTTGGGGTCATACTGCACATCGGTGGGATAGGTGTAATAGGCGTATTTATAGCCGATGCGCCCCACATACTTCTGGCTGGGGTAATCGCAGACGCTGTCGCTGAGGACGACGGAGAACAGCAGCCCCGCGCCGCCGCCGTAGTCGTTGTAGCTGGCCTTGCAGAAATAGCTGATGATCTGCTTGTCCCCGCTGACGGTGCTCTCGCTTACAAAGCGGCCATACCACTCTGTGGGCATGGTCACGCCCAGGCCGTAGGTCCCGCCGTCCTCCTGGACGGTCCAGGCCTCGTAGTACTTGTCTACACGGTCCTCCTGCCGGAACAGCCGCACCACCACGGCGCAGGCCTCCGCCCGGGTGAGCCCCTGGCTGCCGTAGAAGCTGCCGGTGTTGTCCTTGCCGGCCAGGAGCCCGGCCCAGTAAGCCTTGTGCACGGCGGAGCGGTACTTGGCGGGGATGTCCTGATAGTCGCCGATGATGTACTGGGTCGTGTCGTCATCCGCCAGCTCCTCCCCCTTCACGGCGGCGGCGTTGGTGATGGCCAGGGCCATGTCATAGCGGCTCATGGGGGATTCCAGGGTGGACTTGCTCACGGTGATCCCGTCCAGGATGCCGGAGTCCACGGCCACGCCCACATAGGGGGAATACCAGGTGACCTGGCCGCCGATCTGGTAGTCCTTATAGATCACGTCATAGGCAGGAAACAGCACGGAGACCAGGATCTTGACAAACTCGCACATCTGCAGCGTGCCGTCCGGCTTGAAGCTGCCGTCCTCGTAGCCGTTGATGCCGCCGGCCCGGACCAGGGTGTCCAGATCGTCCCAGTACCAGGCCCCGGTGGAGGTGTCGCGAAAACTCCGGGAGGGCTGGGTGAGTTTGAGATCCTGCTCCGGGATGAAGAAATCCGAGGCCAGGGCCGTGCCGCTCAGAAGCAGGACCAGGGCCAGGAGCAGGCTGATGATGCGGGCGCTGCGTTTCATTTCATTTCCTCCTCTTTTGTTCCTGATATTTTCCAAAGCGCCTGCCGTTGGGCCTTGTGTTCCCGTACTGACCTGGGCAGGGCGCAAACTGGACTCGGGAAAAGGGAACTGCACGCTTTACCGGCCCTCAGCGCCGGCGGGGGGCGGGGCGGGCTTGTCCCGGCACCGGGCGCTGGGGCGGGCGGGATTTTTCATCCCGCTCGTAGGCCTCGATGATCTTCTGCACCAGGGCGTGGCGCACCACATCCGCCCCGGTGAGGGTGCAGATGGCCACGTCGTCGATGCCCCGGAGCACCCGCATGGCCTCCTTCAGACCGCTGACCTTGTCCCCGGGGAGATCGATCTGGGTCACGTCCCCGGTGATCACCGCCTTGGAACCGAAACCCAGGCGGGTAAGGAACATCTTCATCTGCTCCCGAGAGGTGTTCTGGGCCTCGTCCAGGATGATGAAGCTGTCGTCCAGGGTCCGGCCCCGCATGTAGGCCAGGGGGGCCACCTCGATGTTGCCCTTTTCCAGGTAGCGGCCGTAGGTCTCCGGGCCCAGCATATCAAACAAAGCGTCGTACAGGGGGCGGAGATAGGGGTCCACCTTGCTCTGGAGGTCGCCGGGGAGAAAGCCCAGGCGCTCCCCCGCCTCCACGGCCGGGCGGGTGAGGATGATGCGGTTGATCTCCTCCGCCCGGAACGCGGCTACCGCCGCCGCTACGGCCAGGTAAGTCTTGCCCGTTCCCGCCGGGCCCACGCCCAGGGTGACGGTGTTCTCCCGGATGGCCTCCACATAGGCTTTCTGGCCCAGGGTTTTGGCCTTTACGGGTTTGCCCTTGGCGGTGACGCAGACCACGTCCCGGGCCAGATCGTCCAGCTTGGCCTCCCGGCCCTCCCGGACCAGGCCCAGGACGTAGCGCACACTCTGCCCGTCGATGGGCTCGCCCTTGGCCGCCAGGGAGAGAAGGCCCTGGATGGCCTTTTCCGCCAGGGCGGCGTCCTCCGCCTCCCCGCTGATGTGCAGCTTGCTGTCCCGGTCGGTGATGGCCACGCCCAGCTCCGCTTCAATCATACGCAGGTTCTGGTCGAAGGACCCGAACACATTGACCACGTTTTCCAGCCGGTCCACCGCCATGGTGATTTCTGTCATATGTGGTTTCGTCTCCTTTGTGATCAGGGAGCGTCCTCCCCGGTGTTCTCCGTATTCTCCGCCCGCAGAATCTGGATCTCCTCCTCTGTGAGGGGCTGTTCCCGGGCAATCTGTTCCCGGCACTCCGCGTGGAGCGTGACGGTGACGCGCTCGCCGGAGCGGCTGGCGGTGAAGTGGTAGGACAAAATCTCTCCATCCGCACCCAGCGCCGCTGTCAGCTCCTCCAGAAGCTGCTGTTCCAGCGCCGCCGTGGCTTCCTCCTCCGCGCGCTCTTCCGTCTGGCGCTCCCATTCCACACAGGTGGTGCGCCGCAGGCCCACAGGCAGGCGAAACAGCCCCGGAATGCCGAGATAGCTGTCCTGGGTTATTATATCACACTCTCCCCTGTCCTGACCAGAGTTTTGCAAAATACTTATCACATTGTTTCCCAACAGGAGGAACCAGCGGGTTTGAACCTGCCCGCTGGGGGATTTTGACGTCTCTTCCAGCTCCGCCACGGCGGAGGAGACGCGCCAGGTGCGGGCGTACACCTCCCCCTGGGCGTGGACCAGGCGCAGGGCCGGGCGGAAGCCCGGCATGGCCGCCGCGGCCAGCACCTCCCCTTCTGTCACCGCCTTGCCCGGTTCCACCATGGCGCGCCCTTCCAAGATCTCCAGGCGCTCCACAATCCCCGTCGCAGCCGCCACCAAGTTGGTTGGGGCGGATTCGTCTACCGTTTCCGGCGCCTCCACCCGCTCCCGGACGATCACCGTGGCCCGGGAACCGAAGGTATTCACCGTGAGCCAGTGGAGCTCCGGAAGCTCCAGCAGCGCCTCGCTGCGGATCAGATCCTGGCGGAAGGCCGGCCAGAAAGCCCCGATCCCCACGCCGCAGTCCTCCAGGACGTTGCGGACCACGCCTTCGGGAACCGTCTCGTTGCCCATCACCTCGATCTCCCACACAAAAAGGGAGGATACCAGCACCACCGCAGTACACAAAGCCGCGGCCCCCAGCAGGATACGCCGGCGCACGCCGCCCCGGCCCACGAGCAGGGGCAGCCCCCGGCGGCGCAGGGCCGTCAGTTCGCAGCCGCAGCGCTCAGCAGCCGCCGCGGCCCGGTCCCAGTCCCGCAGGGGCAACTTGACGCGCAGCACATGTTCCCCATCCGGCCGGGCGTCCCAGAACCGCAGCCCCAGCCCGGCGCAGCGGTTGAGGAACGCGCAGGGTTCTGCGCCCCGCACCTCGCCTTCCACATAACCCCGCAGAAGCCGCGTCATCCCTCTCCCCCTCTCTGCTCCAGTTCCACAGCGTACACCGCTCCCTGGATTACCAAAACCTCCGGCGTCATATGCCGCAGCTCCAGCTCCTGGCCCAGGACGCGCACATGGATCCGCCCGCCTGCCACCTCCACCTGCTGCCGGGTATATCCCAAAAGGCCCTTGTGGTTTTCCACACAGACCTCGCCTCCGCCGGTAACCGTCACCCGGGGCACCTGGCACAGGGCGTCCTCCGGCACATCCAGCCGTTTTGCCGCCGCGCCCAGGAGTTTCCCAAGACTTTTCACGCCCATCCCTCCCCTCTCTGGCTAACATCCTATGCGAGGCTGTCAAAAAAACTTCGGAGAATTCGCGGCCGCAGCCGCGAAAAAGATGGAATCCATTTTCGGCGGCGGCGTGTACGTCGCCGCCGAAAATACTCCTCACGGAGCGCGCGTGGGATTTGTACGCCATTGGCGAACAAATCCTGCGCGAAGCGGAGTGCCATCCCCTTTGTCAAAGAAGGCGCAGCCTTCTTTGACAAGCTGATCCTATGCATATCCCGGCGGGCTTACCACATAGGGTATGGGGGAAAGGACGGGCTTTGTTTATGAAACAGAACGGCAAAAGGATTTCCATACTTCTGGCCCTGGCGGCGTTCGGGGCCATGCTCCTGGGGAGCGACGCGGCCCTCACAGGCGCCCAGGAGGGCGTATCGGTCTGCGCCCGGGTGATCATCCCGGGCCTGCTCCCCTGCCTGATCCTGGCGGGGCTCCTGACCCGGCTGGGGATTCCGGCCCTGCTGGGCCGGTTCCTCACACCGGTGACAAGCCGGCTGTTCCGGGTATCCGGGGCCGGGGCGGCGGCCTTTGTCCTGGGCGTCTCCGGGGGTTACCCCCTGGGGGCGGCCACCGTGGCGGAGCTGCGCCGCCAGGGGGAGATTTCCCCGGAGGAAGGCAGCCGCCTCCTGGGCTTTTGCAACAACTCCGGCCCGGCCTTCCTGGTGGGGGCCATCGGCGCAGGGGTGTTTCACAGCACCCGGCTGGGGCTGCTGCTCTATGGCGCCCACGTCCTGGCGGCGGCGCTCACCGGCGTACTCCTGGCCCGGCTCTCCCACAAGCTATATAAATTATGTAAACCAAAAGTCCAGATTCAGGCCATCCCTCTCTCCCAAGCCTTTACCGCCGCGGCGGCGGCAGGGGCGGAGGCCATGGTGCGCATCTGCGCCTTTGTGGTGTTCTTTGCCGCCGCCGGGCAGGTGCTGTGGCAGATGCCGGGGGTCGCGGCGCTGCCCTTAGCCCTCCATGATGCCACCGGCATCCCCCTGCAAGCGGTCCGGGCCCTCTTCCAGGGGCTTCTGGAGCTGGGCAGCGGGGCGGCGGCCCTCTCGGGCATGCCCCTCTCCCCTGCCAGCGCCGCCCTGGCCGCTTTTCTGGCGGGCTGGGGCGGGGTCTCCGTGATCTTTCAGACCCTGGCGGTAACCGCTGGGACAGAGACAAAAGCCGCCCTGCATCTTGCAGGGCGGCTGTGTACCGGACTCATTTCTGCCGGGATTGTGTATGGGGTTTTATGCTTCCCCCTTTAACCCAGGATTCCGCTTTTCCGGATGGCCTCCGCCGCGGCGCGGAGATCCGCCTCATCCTGAACCAGAGCGATACGGACAAAACCCTCTCCGCTGGGGCCGAAGGCGCTGCCTGGGGTCACCAGCACGCCGGCGCGGTCCACCAGGGCCATGGCAAACGCCTGGCTGGAGGCGAAGCCGCCGGGAATGGGCGCCCAGGCGAACATGGTGCCGGGGCTTTTGGGGATGGGCCAACCCACGGCGGCAAAGCTCTCGCACAAAGCGTCCCGCCGCCGCTCATAGGCCTTGCAGGTCTCCGCCACGCAGCTCTGGTCCCCGGTGATGGCGGCAATCGCCGCCTTCTGCACCGGGAGGAACATACCGTAGTCCATGTTGGACTTCAGCGTCTTGACCGCCTGCACCGCCATGGCGTTGCCCAGGCAGAAGCCCACACGGGCCCCGGCCATGCCGTAGGTTTTGGAGAGGCTGTTGAACTCCACGCCCACCTCCTTTGCCCCGGGAAAGGCCAGGAAGCTGCCGCAGCGGTGGCCGTCATAGACCAGCTCGCTATAGGCGTTGTCGTGGAGCACCAGGATATCAAACTCCCGGGCAAAAGCGATGAGCTCGTGGTAGAAACTGTCCGGCGCCAGGGCGCAGGTGGGGTTGTTGGGATAGGACACGATCATCATCTTGGCGGCTCTGGCCACCTCCGTGGGGATTTCGGCAAAGTCGATGAGAAAATCCCGCTCTCGACGCATGGGCATGTAGTGGAGCTTCGCCCCGGCGATCACGGGCCCGTCGGCAAAGACGGGGTAGCAGGGGTCGGGCACCAGGATGTAGTCCCCGGGATCTGCAAAGGCCAAGGCGATGTGGCTCAGCCCCTCCTGGCTGCCCAGCAGAGAGCTGACCTCCGTCCGAGGGTCCAGCTCCACGCCGTAGCGCCGGCGGTACCAGGCCGCCGCGGCGTCCTGGAGCTCCGCCGTGTCGGAAATGGCGTAGACATACTGCCTGGTGTCCTCCGCCGCCTCCGCCAGGGCCCGGCGGATATGGGGGGCCGGGGGGATGTTGGGCGTGCCCACGCTCAGGTCGCAGACATACTTCCCCTCCGCAAGCCGCTTGATTTTGATGGACTGGAGCTGTGTGAACACGCCCTCTCCAAACTGCGCGAGACGTTTGGATATCTGCATATCCGTTCCTCCTTATTTCTTTGGCGCAACTGCCGGTAATTTCACTCTAAAAAGGAATGATATCACGTTTTATTCCGGCTGTCCAGCTCCCGGGGAAAAATCGCATAGAGGTCCTCCAGGGCGATCTGCATGGTCTGGTAGAGGCTCTCGTTCATCACGCCCCAGTCATCCCCGGCGGCATAGGCGTCCAGAGCCGCGTGGAGATCCCACAGCCGGTAGCGCCAGCCGGCGCCGTACACGCCGAACTCCGCAAGATCCACCATGTAGAGGGGCACATACGCCGCGTCCGCCACCCGCGCCTCCCCGGTGGAGAGGTCCTTTTCCAAGGTGATGTTCACCGCGGCAGTGAGGTCGGTGTACCGGTCGTTTTGGCAGGAGACCAGATTCCCCAGGCAATAGCACAGATAGCCCTGGCGGGTACTGCCGTCGTCATTCTGGATCTGCCGGAGCTCCATGGGGGCCGGGACGTGGACATGCCCGCCCAGGATCATGTCCACCCCCTGGCTGAAGAGGTGGTCTGCCAAATCCTCCTGGTAGTCAAAGGGGTAGGTATAGTACTCCGCGCCCCAGTGGATAAGGAAGGCGATGAGGTCCGGTTCCAGTGCCTTGGCCGCGGCGATATCCCGGTCAATGGCCTCGTAGTCGATCTCCGTAAGAGTGGTGAGGTAATCTTTGTACAGCAGATTCACCGCGTATTCAAAGCCCGTGACGGGGATGCCGTTGGTGCCGTAGGTGTAGGAGATAAAGGCCACCTGGATGCCCCCCACGTCCGCCAGGACGATGCCGTCATGCTCCTGGCGCTCCTCCGCGGTGCGGTAGGTGCCCACATGGTCCAGTCCGTATTTGTCCAGCACATCCAGCGTGGCGATCAGGCCGCTCTGATAGGCGTCCATGCAGTGGTTGGAGGCGGTGTTCACCAGGTCAAAACCCAGCTGACTCAGGCCCTTGGCCAGCTCTTCCGGGGACTGGAACATGGGGTAGCCGGTGTACGTCCCCGTGCCGGGAAAGGTGGTCTCCAAGGTGCACAGGGCATAGTCCGCCTGGGCGGCATAGGGCGTCACGCCCTGAAAGATAGAGGTATAATCGTAGCTGCCGTCCGCCTGGAGCGCGTCTTCGTTGAGCCCGCTGTGGCAGACGATGTCCCCGAAATAACCCAGTGTGGCGGTAATGACCTGCGGCTCCGTCTCTGCGGGGGCCGTGGCCTCCGGCGCGGCCGTGCCGGGAACGCCGCTGCCCTCGGGCGCTGTGTCCCCTGTCAGGAAATTCTGAGCCACCAGAGCCCCCAGCATCAGCACCAGCGCCGCCAGGACGCCGGTCAGGATCTTTGTTCCCGTTTTCATATGGAAATCCTCCTGCGGATACCAGTTTTGTCCGGCACCATCTTACCACTGTGCCGGATAAAAGGAAGGCACAAATGTTTACAAAACGCGCCGCCGGGCATACCGCCCCGGAGTTGCAAAAGCCCCGGAGCCGTGATATGCTGGGGAAAAACGCAACAAGGCAGAGGGGACAAAGCCATGGAAGATCTCCAGAAAAATATGCGCCTCCGGGGGGAGGTCACGGGCCTCACCAGCCAGGGGGCGGGGGTCTGCCGGGCCGCTGGCCGGGCAGTCTTTCTCCCCGGGGCCATTCCCGGGGAAGTCTGGGAGTACCAGATCGTGAAGGTCACCGCCACAGCGGTGTGGGCCAAGGGCCTCGCCCTCCTCTCCCCCTCTCCCCGGCGGCAGGAGCCGGACTGCCCCCTGTTCGGCCGCTGCGGCGGTTGCCAGCTCCGGCACATGGATTACGAGCTGGAGCTGGAGTGGAAGCTGCGCCGGGTGAACGACGCCCTGGAGCGCATCGGCGGCCTCCCCCTCCGGGCCGGGGAAATCCTGGGTGCGGAGGCCCAGGAGTGCTACCGGAACAAGTGCATCTACGCCGTGGGCCCCGGCCCCGCCACGGGTTTTTACCGGGCTCGGAGCCATGAGATCCTGCCAGTGGAGCGCTGCCTGCTCCAGCCGGAGGCGGCGGACCGGGCCGCGGCGGCGCTGCGCCGCTGGATGGCGGAGACGGGCTGTCCCGCCTATGACGAGGTACACCACACCGGGTGCGTCCGTCACCTTTTTTTCCGCGCGGGCTTCCGCACCGGGCAGACCCAGCTCACCGTGGTAGCCCGGACGCCGCCCCACAAAAAGGCACCGGAGCTTCTCGCCGCCTTCCGGGCGGCGGTGCCGGAGCTCACCAGTTTTGTCTGGAACGAGAACCTCAGCCGGGGCAACACGGTCCTCTCCGGCGCCTTCCACACCCTCTGGGGGCCGGCGTCCATCGAGGACGAGCTGTGCTCCCTGCGCTTTTCCCTCTCCCCCCAGGCCTTTTACCAGATCCACCCCGCCCAGGCGGAAAAGCTTTACCGCCGTGCCCTGGACTACGCCGGGGAGGCGGAAACGGCCCTGGACCTCTACTGTGGGGCCGGCACCATCACCCTGTGCCTGGCCGGACGCATCCCCAAGGTGTACGGCGCGGAAATCGTGCCGGAAGCCGTGGAAAACGCCCGGGCCAACGCCCGGCGCAACGGCATAGGGAACGCGCGGTTCCTCTGCGGCGACGCGCCCCAGGCCGCCCGGGAGCTGGCCGGGCGCGGGGTGCGGCCCGACGTGATCGTGGTGGACCCGCCCCGGAAAGGCCTCTCCTCCGAGACACCGGAGGTCCTCGCCTCCATGGCGCCGAAGCGCATCGTCTATGTCTCCTGCGACCCCGGCACCCTGGCCCGGGATCTCCGCCGCCTGGCCGCGCTGGGCTACGTCCCCGCCGCCGCCACCGCCGTGGACATGTTCCCCCGGACAAGCCATGTGGAAACGGTGGTGCTTTTGTCCAAACTCAATACCAGAACAGAATCATGAAGCAAGCCTAAACTTAGGCGAAATGGATTTGGTCGCGGCGGAGAGCAAAGTAGCCAGTCAAGAGGTCCAAGTGGTACAAATGTTCGGAGCCCATCGATCAAGCAAGATCGATGGGCTCCAGTTTTTAAGGCCTCGGCCACAACTTGATAAGATTCGTGGCGGTGCTTTTTGACTGTTTTCTTTTCCTACATTAACACTTACTCTAACGGTTTCATCGTGGGGAATACCCCTCTGTCCTCTTCATCCGGTTTCATCACGCCTTGTACGGTCGAAAAAGTGCCGTTTTCACGAGGTTTTTCTAACTTTTTGGATTCCATAGTGTGTCCTCCTGTGCCGT